>JBEKXG010000588.1:0-3454 GCA_049512295.1 Syntrophobacteraceae bacterium | reverse complement strand
TCATGAGGCAGGCCGCCTTTTGAGTCTTGGGGAAGGCGATTACGTCGCGTATCGAGCCGGCCCCGCACAGAAGCATTACCAGCCGGTCAAGTCCGAAGGCGACTCCGCCGTGAGGAGGAGCGCCGAATTGAAGCGCTTCGAGCAAAAATCCGAATTTCTCCTGCGCCTCCTCAGCCGAAATCCCGAGTACGTCAAAAACCCGGCTCTGGATCTCCTGCTGGTGAATACGAATACTGCCCCCGCCGATCTCGATCCCGTTCAACACAAGGTCGTATGCCCTGCTCCGCACCTTTTCCGGATGTGTTTCGAGCAGGCCCATATCGGACTCCAGCGGCGCGGTAAAAGGATGGTGGACCGAAGTGTACCTCTTCTCTTCGTGGTCCCATTCCACGAGCGGAAAATCCGTGATCCATGCGAAATTGAATTTATCCGGATCGATCAGTCCCAACTGCTGGCCAAGGCGAACCCGCAGATTTCCGAGGGCGTCATTTACGACTTTAGGCTGATCGGCCACAAAAAGTATGACGTCTCCGGTTTCTATGCCGAGGCGCTGTTCGAGCGCCTGCTGCACGCTTTGCTGCAGGAACTTGGCTATCGGCGACTGCCAGCCCTCAGGCTGAATCTTGATCCAGGCCATGCCCTGCGCTCCAAAGATTTTAACAAAATCGATCAGATCATCCAGTTCTTTTCTTGACAGGTCCTTGCCGCCCGGGACGCGGAGTGCCTTGACAATCCCGCCGCGCTCAACCGCCTGGCGGAAAACCCGTAATTCGGACTCGGCGACGATGTCGGTTATTTCGGTCAGCGGAAGACCGAAGCGCGTGTCGGGCCGGTCCGTCCCGTAGCGGGTCATAGCTTCGCTGTAGGTCATGCGGGCAAAGGGGATAGTCAAAGAAACACCCTTCAGCTCACGGAATATCCGCTCAACCCAACCCTCGATGATACTGAAAATGTCTTCTTCGCGTATAAAAGACATCTCAAGGTCGAGCTGGGTAAATTCGGGCTGCCTGTCCGCCCGCAGGTCTTCATCACGGAAGCACTTGACGATCTGGTAATACCTTTCGAACCCCGCAATCATGAGAATCTGCTTGAAAAGCTGGGGCGATTGGGGCAGGGCGAAAAATTTTCCCGTATTGACCCGGCTGGGCACCAGGTAGTCTCGAGCCCCTTCCGGCGTACTGCGCGTGAGAACCGGGGTCTCAACCTCGATGAAGCCCCGGTCATTGAAGTAGCCGCGCGTCAACTGGGCCACCTTGTGTCTCAGAAAGAGATTCTGAAAGAGCTTCGGGCGGCGCAAATCGAGATATCTGTACTTGAGGCGTATGTTCTCGCTTGCTTCTACATCGTCTTCCACGTGAAAAGGGGGTGTTTTCGAGCTGTTGAGTATGCGCAGTTCCGTTGCGGCGACCTCGATTTCCCCGGTAGGCAGCTTTGGATTGGCCATTCCCTCGGGGCGAAAGCGCGCCTTTCCTTTCGCCGCTATGACGTACTCGCTCCGGAGGCCGCCTGCGCGTTCGTGCGCCTCTTTGTTGATCTGCGGGTCAAAAACAACCTGGGTTATTCCCTCGCGGTCCCTCAGGTCAACGAATATCAGTCCGCCGTGGTCGCGCCGCCGCTGCACCCATCCCATCAAAACGGCTTTACGGCCGACGTCCCCAGCCCTCAGGCTGTTGCAGTCCGCCGTTTTTCGCCAAGCGCCGAGTTGATCGAGCACAACCGGGCTTTCCTGAATATCAGTAAAATCATCCCCAGTTCGGGGTTCAAACAAATCCACCAGGGTTTCCTCCGATTACAAAATAGGTCTTATATGACCGGCAGGACATATAAGAAGCTTATCCTACGGTAGCTTCGATTGTTTCTGAATCGATCCGGAGCATCGACCCGACTACATCGTCCAGCGGCAATACCCTCTGAGTTTTAGTCAGCATGTCGCGCAACTGGATTTCGCCCCGCTTCATCTCATCTTCGCCAAGGATGAGAACATACCTTGCGCCGGATTTGCCGGCGCGGCGCATCTGGCCCTTGAGGCTGCGCCCCTCGTAGTCCATTTCGGCCTCGAGACCACGCTCGCACAGATGCTGCACGAGCACAAAAGCGGTCGCGCGGGGCTGCTCGCCCAAACCGGCAACAAAATAGCGTGGCGTGCGCACCTCTTCCCTCTGCTCCTGCTGAAGCAGCATAATAAGCCGTTCCATGCCGACCGCGAACCCGACCGCCGGCACATCGGGTCCCCCAAGGTCGCGTACCAGGCCATTGTAACGGCCGCCGCCCCCGATTGCGTTCTGAGAGCCGAGCCGGTCGGTAATCACCTCGAAAGTTGTTCGCATGTAATAATCGAGGCCGCGAACGATTCGGGGGTTTACCACATAACGCGTCCCGAGCTTTTCAAGGTAATCCTTGACCGAATCGAAATGCGCCCGGCAATTCTCGTCTATGTGATCGATCAGCATGGGAGCGCTTTCGAGCAGGGCATGGCACTTCTCCACCTTGCAATCGAAAACGCGCAGAGGGTTCGTTTCCCTGCGGCGCAGACAGTCCGGGCAAAACTGATCCCCTTTTGCCGTGAGGAAATCTTTAAGAATTTCCGTGTAAGTATTCCTGCACTCGGGGCACCCCAGCGTGTTGATGTTCAGAATCACCCCGGAAATGCCGATCCGGTCCACAAACAAGCGCAGCATATGCATCATTTCGTCATCGATCATCGGGCTGTCAATGCCGAAAACCTCGGCGTCAATCTGGTGAAACTGCCTGTAGCGCCCCTTCTGGGGACGTTCGTGGCGGAACATCGGGCCTATTTCATAGAGCTTCCGGGCGGCCGAATCGGAATGAAGCCCATGCTGGACGTAAGACCTCACGATTGAAGCCGTGGCCTCCGGGCGCAGAGCGAGCCAATCGCCGTTGCGGTCCTGGAAGGCGTACATCTCTTTTTCGACAATATCGGTGCTCTCCCCGATACTGCGCGCAAAAAGTTCCAACTTCTCGGGAACAGGGGTCCTTATTTCGCGGTAGCCGAAGTTTTCGAACACCTCCCGTGCCGCGTTTTCAACCTTTTGCCACCAGCCGACCTGGTCCGGCAATATATCATTCATGCCTCTAACGGCTTGAATATTTTCCATCTTTTTCCCCGGTGGCCATCCAAATTTCAGGATAATCAAATACTTCTAAAAAAGCCGCAACTAAAAGTCAAGGAAAACCCTGAAATGTGGAAAACACACTGAACAACAAGGATATTTCAGAGGTTGGGAACGCCCGGGAGAAGCAGGCTACCCCGAGGTGCGCCACGGAAAGTCATTTGATCCCGATGGACACCGGCTAATCGCACTCATCGTTTTCTTCCAGCAGACAGCACGGCGGATATTGATTCAGCGTTTCAGGGCTTGGGGCAAGTTCGCATTCTTTGAACAGGCGCAGATGGCACAGGCGGCATCGTTCCGGGTCGAGCCTAGGGACTATT
>JBEKXG010000587.1:0-5545 GCA_049512295.1 Syntrophobacteraceae bacterium | reverse complement strand
GAAAGCAGGCCGAATGGTTATTGCACTATTCATAACAGATAATAAAATGCAGGGGCGTTGAGACCGATGCCCCATGACTGAGAGAGGATGTGTCCAATCATTTCTTTCATAGTTGAAAAACTTTGTTACCTTCTGCTTGTCCCGGTAGTCGCGATCGCTTTTTTGGGGTGCGAGCGAAAGCAGGTCTATATCCCTCCTGAATACAGTTCGCCTGCTCCTGCGCCGCCTTCTTACCATGCGCTGCAACCGGACGCGCCTCCCGTTGAGCCGGCCGCACCCGTCTGGAAAACCCCGGAGAGCAAGGGTCGGGAGGCGGCTGCCCCAGCGCCTCCTGCCGCGCCTGCGGTGCAAAAGCAGTTTGAGCCCCAACCCGCGCCGGCGCCTGCAAAGAAGCAGCAGCAAAGACCCAAAAAACAGGAAGCGGCGAAATCGCCTCGGAGGCAGGCCTCCATGCAGAAGGCCAGTCAAGCCAGAGGGCAATTGGAGAGGGGAAAACCGGACGCCGCAATCCGCACACTCGAGCAGGCCATCCGAATAGACGCCAGCAACGGGGAGGCCTTTATTCTCCTTGCCAGGGCGTGGAAGCAAAAGGGAGAAAAACGCAAGGCCCTTGAATTCGCAAAGAAGGCTGAGATCCTCTGCCAGAAACAGCCTGCCAAGCTAAAGGAAGTCTATTTGCTAGAATCGGACCTCTATCGCGAACTGGGCGACACCACGAAAGCCGGGCGATCGCGCCGGAAGGCGTCCGGTGCGCCCCAGAAACCATCAGAGTGACACAGGAGCCGATTCGTATGGCGGATTCCGACGTTACACAACAGAGAACCAGGCTAATAAAGGGCTACAGAATATTTCTGCTTGCCGTCCTCGCTGTTTCCTTTTACCTGGCGTATCAAATTCTTTTTCCATTCGTAGATACACTCATCCTGGCGATTGTGCTGGCCTCCATTTTCAATCCCCTGCAAATTTACCTGGAGCAGCGCCTCGAGGGACGAAAGAACCTGGCGGCACTGATAATCGTGCTCATAATAACGTTCGTGATAGCAATTCCTGTTTTTGTTTTCACTTCCACCCTGGTGGCGCAGGGACTTGATACTGTAAACAGGACCAACGAGTGGGTGCGGGAAGGCAAATTACAGCAACTGGCCCAGGACCCCCGGATCAATGAATATCTGGCCAAACTGCAGGAGCGGTTTCCTTTTCTCGAGGCAAACAAGACGAATATATCCAACGATCTGCTCAGTCTCAGCAGGGACGTAGGGCAATTTCTTCTCGGCAAAGTCGCCACCATTCTGAGCAATGTGGCGAGCCTGATTGCGCATTTTTTCATAATGATTTTCATTGCATTCTACCTGGTGCGGGACGGAAGGGAAATGGTGAGCAGCATCCGGTATTACACACCTCTCAGGGCCGAGCAGGAGGACCGGATCATCAACGGCATCAGGGTTGTCACCAAATCTGTGCTTCTGGGTACTTTTATTACGGCGATCTGCCAGGGACTGGTGGGGGGAATCGCTTTCGCGGTCCTGAAGTTCCCGGGTCTTTTCTGGGGAACCATGACTGCTCTCGCCTCCCTCATCCCGCTTGTGGGGACTTATCTCATATGGGTTCCAATCGCGCTCTACCTCGCCTTGCTGGGTGAGTTCAAATCAGCCGTTTTTCTGGCCGTCTGGTCCATAGTGGCGAGCGGAATCATCGAGAATTTCGTCCGTCCCTTTCTCATGAAGGGCAAGTCCAAGATGTCCCCCTTCTACATCTTCCTGGCTATACTTGGCGGAGTTCAGTATTTTGGGTTGAAAGGCATCTTGTATGGACCGCTCATCCTCAGTTTCGCCATGATAATGCTGTTCATATACGGCGTGGAATACAGGGGCGAACTGATCGAGGCCAAGCATCTCGGCGAAAGCGGGGCAGCCGAAGAAGGCGAGTAGCACAGTTAGAGTTTCCCATTTCTGCGGACAGGCTTTTGAGCAAGCTGATGAATGCGCACCATGACTTTCTCAGCTATTGTTTTCCAGTCGAAATTCGACCGGACGTGTTCCGAGACCCTTAGCGCCCTGTCTTTTGCCGCCCTGTAGTTTTCAGCCGGCCGGAATGAGAAATACCTGCTCGGGCGAGCAGAAATCATCGGTCGATCCCCCGGCTGTAGCGATTACGGGAATGCCGCAGGCCATAGCCTCGAGAACGGGCAGGGCGAAACCTTCAGCCCGGTACGGGTGGACCAGGCAGTCGGAGGCGGTGTAGAGACCCGGCAGTTGTTCGGGTCCCAGCGCTGTCTTGAGATGGAGAATTTCCGGGGCACGGGGATCTTTTTGCATTTGGCTGATAATGTTGCTCAGGCCCTGATCGATATAGATTTTCTGCTGCGGCAGGTCCTTTATGATAAGGACGACGTCATCGCTTCTGCTGAATGCGCTTCCATAAGCATCGAGAAGAATATCGACGCCCTTTCGCCAAAGGCCCCCCCCGACGAAAAGAAACCTGAATTTTCTTGATGATTCTAAGGCATATTCGGGGACCCCCGGGTGAAACTGATCGATATTGACGCCATTTGGCACGACCTGCACGCGATCTGGCGGGATGCCGCTTGCAATGCAGGTTTTCAGAACATGCCGGCTGGGCACCCAAATCTCATCGACCAGGTTCGACATTGGTTCGATCCAGCTTTCGGGCAGTCTGCCGTATTCCCACGGCTGTATGATTACCCAGTGACCTTCGGGTGGAGGGTTGAAATTAGGCGGCCAGTGATGCCTGACATGGACATCGGTCCCGCCGGAAAGAGGTTTTCGGGTCCTTTGAACCAGCTTTTCAAAACGAGGATCGGAACCGGGATCGATATCGTCTTGTTCGTTGCCGGTGACGATGGAGACCTCGCAGCCGGAGTCGATCAACCGGAGGCACAGTTCCCGGTTGATTAGCGCCAGTGAATGGCAAACGAGCTGCGAGCCCTCCCACACTATCCGCTTAACCGCCTTCTTGGCCTTCTCTTTTTCCAATGCTTCTTTGTATTTCCATCCGGCGCCGATCGCCGTTACCGCCATTTGCACAGCCTCGGCCGGACCCGGCAGAGATGCGGCGCTGGAGGCCCTGGCACGTCTTTCATCCGGCGTCATATCATATGCGCCACGCATGGCGCGACGAACATCGATTACGTGGAGTTGAGGCATAGATGAGCCGCGGTGGTGAGGCTGATATAAGGCCATTTCTTTCGTCAGCGGCATCCACGCATCCGGGTCCACAGTTATAGGGATATACCAATCGGCAGGCATACGAATCTCGACTCCTTCGGGCATAATCAACATCCGCTGCCTTGCCCGCGCCTCGGTCATCGGGGCGGTCGGGGCGGTATCGGTAGAAATATATACATTACAGCTGTCAATTAAATGAACAATGCCGGATCGTGTTCCGAGTTCCTCATCAATGACAATCGCCGCTTCGGAGCCGGTCCTTTGGCGCAGCGACCCGATGAGATCATGAAGGTCCTGCCTGGGCTTGCCGGGAACCGGGTGCCATGAAGGATAGTTGACCTTCAGATAAAGTTCGACATTACCGTTCCCCTTGAATTCTTCAAGATATGCCTCGATCAGGGTATCCCATCGGCGCCTGGGCAGAAACATCGCGATAGAAAGAAGGCGAAAAGGCCTTTCGTGAGTAGATGGCTCAGGCACGGGCGGCGGCACGAAAGGATTTTCCAGCCATGGGTGCGGCCACCAGACGATCCGGATTTTCTCGGGCGGCAACCCGGCCGATAAAAAAATATCCCGCTCCTGTTCCGACATCAGCCAGACCTGGTCCATCTCATGGCACACCTCCATCCATGCGGCTGGGGGCAGGTTGCCCTGCGCGCTGCTGTCGAAGGTGGTGTTCATAATGCGCAGGTTAGGTTCGGGAAATTTGAGATCGGCCCAGAGCTTGTTGGGCACGTGTGAAATAATGGCGGTTATAGGTGGAACCAGCGGGGTTGTTGCAAGCGATCTGATGAGATCGAGGTCGCAATCATCTATGCCGGGATCGATTTCTTTGTTGGATAATACCCTGATTCGCACCCCGGCCCTGTGCAGCGCGAAGACGGCAGCCCTCGCTCCAACACCATAGCCGCTACGATTATAAAACGGTGCAATCCAAAGCACCGTGCCGGGCACCAACGGTGACTCTTCGTTCAAGATTTCCTCCTGCTCCCGGCCCGAGTCCGGTCAGGCCTGGCAGAACCCGATTCAAGCGGTGGCATAAAGAACGGTTTCCTGAGTGAATGCCGTGTGATTCCTCAAATAGAAACGATAGCCGAGCCCCAACTCATGCAGGAAGAGCGGTATCTCCCAGACGTGGTGAGGGGCGTGGTAAACGCAAATGCCCAGGTCCGGGCGATGCGCGCGTATAAGCCCTTGAGCCCCCTTCAGGACCTCGGGTTCAGCTCCCTCCACGTCCATACATATGAAGGTCGGTCTAAATCCGGGCAGGGTGTGGTCAAGGGTGACACTTTGCACCTTCGACTCGCCGCCTTTCAGGATTCTCGAACCATAGCCCGTCGGGTATGAGCGTATGATTCCCTCCCGGTTCGCGCTAGTAAAGGGCATGAGGGCATCCTTGCTGTAAGCCGCGCAAGGCATGGCGACGATGTTTCGAGCCAGTTCATCCCTGTGCTTCCAGAGGTAGTCCGCGAGTCCATTGAAAAGCGGCGCCTCCGGTTCAAAGCAGGCGATGGCATCGACTTTGCCGTGAACCTCGTGCAGCGATCTAACCGTGTCTCCGGTATCGGAGCCGCAGCAGACGAACCGTGAATATCCTCGGCCGAGCCGGATGTCCGTGGGAAAATATTGTTCCTCACGGGGGCGTTTCGGGAGGAAAATAGGCTTTCTTTGCATATGTGTTTGCAAAAACCGCGCGTAGATCTCGCGACTCGTATCGTCCCTGAAAAGCTCCAGACAATCAAGGATCTTATCCTGTTGTTCCCGGTAGAAGTCGAACCCTTTGCTCTCAAGTTCCGCAGGCAGATTGAAGGGATTGTGGATTTCATAAACATCCAGCAGAAGGATGATATTTTGAAACCCAAGTCCTTTGAGGGTCCGGGTAATTTCACCGTAATATTCCTGTTTGCCGACGCATATGACAACGATCGCTTCCCGTTTCTCCACGTCGGTTGGCTGGTAATCAAGAGGGGAGAACGCCGGGATGCATTCGTATGTGTCACCTCGTTTGAAGGTCCGGTCGAGCACGGCCACAGGCATGTACCCGTATATTCTCATGACTACTTCCACGAACCAATGGCAGCATTCGCCGGCACCATAGATGATGATCTTGCGTCCGGCGAATTCCTTGTTTATGAAAAAAGCGTCCTCTGGAAACGCTTCGAGATCGAGTAGTTTGGAGATAGCGGCCTTTTGTCTGTCCATTTATACATGTCTCCTCTTATTCATCCTAATAAGAAGCAACCAGCAGGTCGCATAATGTGATGATATTCTTCACGCATGGATATTTATCAATAATTTCATCGTTTATTTCATTGGCATATTTGATCGAAGATATAATTATAATATCTATGTTTTTATCA
>JBEKXG010000586.1:0-3465 GCA_049512295.1 Syntrophobacteraceae bacterium | reverse complement strand
TGATGCGAGGCTTTGGTCTCATCATCACTACTGGAGGAGTAGGAGCCGAGAGCAAGGATCACAGCGTTGAGGCGGTCCTGAAGCTCGATCCTGACGCCTTCACCCCCTGGATTCTTAAATTCGCTCCCGATAAGAAGCGTCATCACAAAGATGGCGTGCACATAGCCGTTGGCCGGGTCGGAATATGCAGGATAGTTTCGCTTCCCGGTCCCCACGCCGAAGTGCGTCTCGGCAGCCGCGCCCTGATCGAGGGCCTTGAAGCCGGCTTGGACGATGCGGCTCTGGCCGAATCTGTAGCTTCCGTCATCAGGGAGCGTTGGCTGAATCATATGGGAAAGGGAGGCGGTATACATGGATAATACCAGGGCCATTGCGGAAAAACTCTACCTGGCCGAAAAGAGCGCAACCCCGATTGATCCCCTCACGGTAACCTACCCCGGTTTTACGGCTGAGCAGGCTTATGCGATTCAACTCGAAGGAGTGGCGATTCGGCGCGAGCGGGATTCATGGAAGATAGTCGGCAAGAAGATCGGCCTTACCTCAATTGCAATGCAGAAGCTGATCGGTGTCGATGAACCCGATTACGGGCATCTGTTCGACCACATGCTGGTGCGTGAGGGAGAGCCGATTTCGTGCAGCGCGCTCCTGCTGCCCAAGGTTGAAGGAGAGGTCGCGTTTGTGCTCAATAGGAGGCTTAAGGGCCCCGGCGTGACCATTGCCGAAGTATTGAGGGCAACCGAGGGAGTAATGGCTTCTATCGAGATTGTTGACAGCAGGGTTCGGGACTGGAAGATAAAGCTGGCCGATACCATCGCGGACAATGCGTCGAGTGCCCGGTTTGTGGTCGGGTCGCGGCTGATTTGCCCCGCAGAAGTCGATCTGCGGCTTCTGGGAATGGTCTTCGAGAAAAATGGCGAAGTAGTCAGTACCGGTGCGGGTGCCGCCGTGATGGGGCATCCTGCCTCCTCGGTCGCCTGGCTTGCGAACAAGCTTGGCAAGTTCGGAATTGCGCTGGAGGAAGGCGAGATTATTCTGTCCGGCGCTCTTACAGCCGCTGTTGATGCCAAGGCTGGAGACTGCTTTTTAATCTCTTTCCAGGGGCTCGGAACGGTAGGTGTGCGGTTCGTATAAACCAGTCTTAGATAAGGAAATAGAGAAAAATGGATAGGATAAAAGCGGCAATCTTAGGGCCCGGAAACATCGGAACCGACCTCATGTACAAGATTATAGGAAGCCGCCGTCTTAAGATGGAAATGATGGCCGGCATTGTGGACTCTGCAGGAATCCAGAGGGCGAAATCTCTGGGAATCCGTACGACGACGGCGGGGATCGGCCCAATCATCGACGATCCGGAAATCCGCATCGTATTCGATTCCACCGGGGCGAAGCCTCACATGAAGCACGCGCCGCTGCTCAAGGAGGCGGGAAAAGTAGCGGTCGATCTCACCCCGGCATCGATCGGACCTTATGTGGTGCCTGCCGTCAATATAGATGAACTGGCCGATGCTCCCAACTTGAACATGGTGACTTGCGGGGGCCAGGCGACAGTTCCCATCGTCTATGCAATTCATCGGGTTGCCGAAGCTTGCTATGCCGAGATTGTGGCCTGCATTTCGAGCAAGAGCGCCGGACCGGGGACACGCCAGAACATCGACGAGTTTACCCAGACGACCGCCAGGGCGCTCTGTGTCGTCGGCGGGGCAAAAAAGGGCAAGGCCATCATCGTTTTGAACCCGGCCGAGCCTCCAGTGCTAATGACCGACACCGTTTTCGTCGAGGTTGAAAACCCCGACGAAAAGGCAATTCGAGAATCGGTTGAAGACATGTTAGCCGTCGTACAAAGATATGTTCCAGGTTATCGGCTGAGAGTTCCCCCCGTAATCGAGGATCGCAAGGTTACAACGATCATAGAAGTTGAGGGAGCGGGGGATTTTTTACCCAAATATTCCGGGAACCTCGACATCATGACTGCGGCGGCGGCCGGTGTCGGCGAAGCCATTGCGGCCAGAATGCAGGGGAGGTGATCAGATGTCGAAAGCAGACAGGTGTATCCGCCTGGTGGACACGAGCCTGAGGGATGGCAGCCATGCCGTGAGCCACCAGTTTACAGAGCAGGATATCGCGGCCGTTGCGGAGGGACTCGACAAGGCCGGGGTGCCGTTCATAGAGGTTTCCCACGGCGACGGCCTTGGAGGTTCCTCTATCAATTACGGCCGGTCCAAGCTCACAGATGAGGAAATGCTCAGGGCGGCATCCGCCTCAATAAGCCGAGGTTCTTTAACCGTACTGCTGCTCCCCGGCATCGGAACGCAGGAGGACCTCGAGATGGCCCTAGATTGCGGCGCGAAAGCGGTTCGGGTAGCAACGCACGTAACCGAGGCCGATATTGCCGAGCAGCACATAGGGTTGGCAAAAAAGATGGGGATGACTGCTTTCGGATTTCTCATGATGGTTCACATGCGTCCCCCCGAGGTGATTGTGGAGCAGGCGAAGCTTTTTGAATCCTACGGAGCCGACGCCGTCTACATGGCCGACTCGGCCGGCGCGATGCTTCCGGGGGATGTCAGGGCAAGGGTCGACGCGGTAGTCAACGCCCTTTCAATTCCGGTGGGCTACCATGCCCATGCCAACCTGGGGCTTGCCATCGCAAACAGTCTTGCGGCCGTCGAATCCGGGGCCTCGTTTCTAGACGGAACATGCCGCGGAATAGGCGCGGGCGCCGGGAATGCTCAACTCGAAGTGCTCATCGGCGTTCTGGAAAAGGCCGGTTACCGGACTGACGTCGATTTCTATGGAGTAATGGATGTTGCGGAAGACATAGTCGGACCTTTAATGCACCGGCCCCAGGAGATCAGGAATGCCTCTCTGATGCTGGGCTATTCGGGAGTTTACTCGAGTTTTCTTCTGCATACCTATCGAGCTGCGGAAAAGTACCGTCTCAATCCCAGAGATATCCTCGTAGAGTTGGGCCGCAGGGAAATGGTGGGCGGCCAGGAGGATATGATCATCAGTGTTGCTTACGAACTGGCGCAACAAAGGGAGGAGTCGAAAAATGAAGCTGGTTACCCTAATGCCTGTGGTGGACACGGAAAAGTGTAAGGGGTGCAAGACTTGCGTGCGCGTCTGTCCGGTCCTCGCAATGCACTTGGAAGAAAAAATGGCTGTAGTTGATCTTGATCGCTGCAGGGGTTGTGCGGACTGTGAGCAACGGTGCCCGGAGTATGCGATTATGATGACTGATCGCCCTGAAGCATTCATGGCAAAAGTGGACCTGGAGGGGCTCGATTATGAAAAGGTCAGCCAACTCTGCCGTAAAGCGCGGTTCCACCCGGAACAGATCGTCTGCTACTGCACGGCCACACGTGCTGATGAAGTTGCCGGCGCCATTTTGCTCGGGGCAAAGTCACCTGACGATATTTCTTATATGACAGGTATTCGGACCGGGTGCAAAGTGGAATGCATTCA
>JBEKXG010000585.1:3483-4756 GCA_049512295.1 Syntrophobacteraceae bacterium | reverse complement strand
ACCTCGTAGCTCTCGTGTATCAGTCGCGGAATGAGAAACGTCCCCACATGACCCGTTCCACCAATCACCACAACGCGCATCTATGTGCTCCCGTCTAATCCGGAGTTTCCCTTTTGCTCTTCCGGCGGTTTGTGAGCTTGGCAGATCGCCATTCAGAGCGATTTGACAGCGAACTCCCTCGACGTTCGTTCTCCGAGAGACCTGTGAGGACAACTCTCATTGTATTCCTGCCTCCATTCCTCGATGACTTGCCCGGCCTCGGCCAGCGTTGCGAACCAATGCACATCCAAACCCTCCGCTCGCAGCGTGCCAAATCACGCACAGCAGTGATGCCCATCACTTCGCCGCATTCCACCAACCTTTAAATTTCCACCGGAAGATTGTCTGACCCGCCGGAACTTTTGATTGATCAGAAAGAGCATCAAGATGTGGCGTGACATTACCCACACGGTTCACGAATGAAAAGCGAACGGGCAGCAAGTTATTAAGAAGGAATTGCCAATCGTATGCTTTCTTTCCCATATATTAGACGAGCTAAGCGAGAATAATATGTCACGCTATGCAATCGGGGTGGATATAGGGGCCACAAATACAAAATTGGTCCTTATTAGCGAGGATGGAAAGATTCATCTGCGTGACAGCTTCCTTACTCCAAGAGGATCGCAGGCAGAGAACATTGTACAGACTATCATAAAAGAGACACGCGCCTTTCATGATCGCGCCCTCAGCGCAGGTTTCGACATAGAGGGGGTGGGGTTTGCGGTTCCTCAATTCTGTGAAGGTAAAGACTTTGTACAACGCCAAACAAATAACATGCGCAGCCTCGAAGGTTTCCCGATGTATCCCCCCCTTCGTGACGCTTTTGGGTCGTCGATCACAATAATAAATGATCTTAGTGCGGCCGGGATTGCGGAATTTCGATTTGGGTGTGGGCGTAACCATGAGCGAATGCTGCTCATGGCTATAGGAACCGGGGTGTGCACTAGCTTTGTCACACGAGAGTACGGCCTTTTGCGTTACTCATGGGACGGCTCAGGTGATACGGGGATGATCATTGTGGATCCAAACGGCAACGTTGAGTGCTCCTGTGGCGGTCGGGGCTGTCTGGAGCCGTTGGTTTCAGGACCAGGGATCAGGCGCCGCGCCCTGCTTGAGATTGAACGAGGTAGATCCACACTTCTCGCCAAGATCAAGACTGAAAAGGGCGACCTCGAAGCGCGTGATGTTACTGAAGCGGCCTTTGCCGGTGACGGTGTAGCCAAAGACATCATGG
>JBEKXG010000585.1:0-3468 GCA_049512295.1 Syntrophobacteraceae bacterium | reverse complement strand
GGTTTTTATCTTGGCGTCGCTCTCACATCCTATCTCCATATTTTTCGCCCTGATGTGATCGTCCTTGCGGGAGGAGTCGCTCAAGGAGGTTCCCTCTTGATCGAGCCTATTCGCAGAACCATGAATCGGCTTGCTAGCCACTGATATCTCGAACACTTTGATGGTATTGAACTTTCATCCCTTGGCACGGAAGGGCAGGCCATCGGAGCCGCCAGTTTGATATTATCACCTGTTTAACTAAATGCTGTCTTAGCTTATGAGTGAAAGGCGTAATCGTTTCCTGATTGCAGGTGAGATGCTTCCGTTTACTGTACCAGTGGGACTCCCAAGTTCTCGATTACGTTTTTGTCGTTTGTTTTCGGCGAGTATGACGTCTTGGGGCAGGGGACGACGCTTGAGCCTTCTGGTCCAGCAGCGCTGTGCTAGCTTTCCTCATGCCTGTGACCTGACCTGGAATACTAGCTAGACCACGTAGAATGAGAGTTTTTTCCACACCCCACGAGAGAAAAGCCGTTTCCGTCGCAACAAAGAGTTCTAAATGACACAGTTGATTTATGAAGCTGCGCACAAACCGACCATCTATTTCATTGGCGTCACCACGTCGACATCGTCAATTATGAAGGTATTTCCCGAATGGGCGAAGTATTTACAATTGGGTGACTGTCAAATAAAGGGAATGGATTTCAAATGCCATGACGCGCCTGAAAGATATCGCTGCGCCGTGCAGTTCATAAAAGAAGATCCGCTTCCACTCGGTTCACTGGTTACTACACATAAACTTGATCTGCTTAAAGCCTGCAGTGCTCAGTTTGAGATTTTGGATGAATACGCTGAACTCATGGGGGAAATCAGCAGTATTTCAAAACAACAGCATAATTTGGTGGGACATGCAAAAGATCCGATCAGCTGCGGTTTGTCCCTGGAAGCTTTTCTGCCTGCCAACTATTGGAAAGAGACAGGGGCGGAAGTCCTGGTTTTGGGTGCCGGCGGTTCATCCATCGCCGTCACCTGGTATCTAATGAAACAAACAGACGCCAATAATCGTCCGGCGAGAATTATTGTGACCAACAGAACTGTACCGCGTCTTGAACAAATGAAGGACATACACAAAAGGTTGGAAGCCAATATCCCTGTTGAATATCATCACACTCCCAATCCGGAAATGAGTGATCATCTTTGTTGTAACTTGAGGCCCGGTTCACTGGTGATTAACGCAACGGGACTTGGAAAAGACGCTCCAGGGTCTCCCCTGACCGGCGCTGCACAATTTCCTGACAACGGGATAGCATGGGATTTTAACTATCGCGGCGATCTGCCGTTCTTAAAGCAGGCTTGTGCGCAGGAGAAACTACGAAAACTGAAAGTGGAAGATGGGTGGGTTTATTTTCTTCACGGATGGACGCGGGTGATTGCCGAGGTTTTTCATGTCGACATCCCAACAGCGGGCCCGGTATTTGATGAGTTGTCGCGAATCGCCGGTCGCGTCCGATAAAGAGAGAATTTTAGCCACAATGAAACCAGGAGGCGATAAGTTTGCGGTTACTCCGGAAATGCCGGTCAGGCCTATGTAGATATCGCAACAAAGGGATTTCCCGGAGAATTAGCAAAAGGAGAGAATGAGATAGTAAAAGAATAGTAGAGCGGTCGCAGATTGCGTGTGATGGAGGGTTAAGACGAAAAAAATACTTGTTACTCCCAGGTCGGTAACACAGAACGGGCACGCCTCTTTGTCGAAGCTTGAGCAGGCTGGGTACATAGTCGTTTTTTCCCCGGCAGGGAGATTCCCTACAGAAGGTGAACTCACGCAATTATTACCCGATTGTGTTGGTTTCCTGGCTGGCGTCGAGCCAGTGACTGCAAAGGTCCTGGAGTCGGCCCAAGCTCTGCGCGTAATCAGCCGTAATGGAAGCGGCCTTGATAACATCGATTTGGACGCTGCAAGGAAGTTGAAGATCTCGATCGGACAGCTGCATCGGGCGCCGCATATATCGCGATACACTTCGAAGCGACTCACCATGTGCAGAAAGCCTTGCAGCAGATCCGCGACACCGGAGCAAAGTCCGGCATTGCTCTGAACCCGGCCACGCCCATCGTAAACCTGGATTACATTCTGGATGACGTCGACATGATTACGATCATGACCGTGAATCCCGGTTTCTCTGAGCAAAGGCTTATCCCCGCTATGCTCAGAAGGATTAGAGATGTCAGCGCATTGCTCGATGCCAGAGGACATGGCAATATCGACATTCAGGTCGACGGGAACGTGAGCTTTCAACATATACCGGCTATGGTAGCCGCAGGCGCGACGATGCTCGTCGGAGGGACGTCAAGTATTTTTCACAAAGATTATTCTGTCGGCGAAGCCATAGCTTCCATAAGACAGATAGTCAAAGGCTAGAGAAGGCTCAATTGTTACTGAGCGGTTTTTTGCAGTTGCGAAAGCCCTGCATATACTAACTATGATGTGTTAGTGAATCTCTGTGCAGATGATGATTGGTGACGAGTTTCTCCAAACGGAACCCTATCGTGCTTTGCTGCCGGAGGTAACGCATTTAGCGGCCAGGACCTCCCTCCGCGATTTGCAGATCGAGGGCCACACGTTCTCCATTGATCAGTACCGTTCCCGTGTCCAGGAGTTGCTGGCCGGTGCAATCGTACTTCTCGTAGCAGCGCAGAGATGGAAGCGGGAAGAAAAATTCCACGGCTTCGGATGCACTCGCGGCTGACTTGCCGGCAAGGTGAATGTTCGTACTGAAGCCGATCCCGTCAAAATCTTGCGCATCCTTGAAATAAGCCAGCAGCGGACGGATGAGGTGGGCAACGTGGTCATCGAAAGCCATGGCTGCCAGCTTGTAGCGCGAGCCCGCGGCCGACACCGGCAACGTGGAATTCAGTGAGAGCTCAAGATAGATTCCCAGACGGAAAGCCACGAATTTCGGCGGCGCGTAGGCAACGAAATGGGCCTGCGTCTCCAACTCTTTCACCATCTGATCGACCACTGGCTGATTGGAGAGTTGCACTGCAGACAGGGCCTGGGTCGAGGTGTCGCGGGGCGGGGGCGCTGGTGGTTCCTTCGGTTTCAAGGGGCTCGGAAGAGTAGCGGTGCCACTTGGCTGCGGTCCGCTGCCGTTCCCCGCCGGAACGATTTCAACTCCCTTTTGAGCTGCATCCGATTGCGCGTTGGCCGAAGTGTCATCCGGGTGATCATTCGCTGCAACCGGGGGCACTGCATCGTTAAGCCAAATCGAGATAGGTTGCGCATTGAGAAATATTTCCCCCTGCAGCAGCGCCGCCTGCTGTAAGGTCTCATCCTTGGCGGCAAGAAGCTTGAGAGCACCGCTCCGCGGCAGGAACACCATCAGGTTTTCCGGACGCTCCATGGAGACTCCCATCACTTTGCCCATGATGTGATGCGAAATCTCCACGGCAAACCCTTGCACATGCTGGTTGTTTTGAAAACGCGGCACC
>JBEKXG010000584.1:0-6314 GCA_049512295.1 Syntrophobacteraceae bacterium | reverse complement strand
TGATCGCCGCTGATTTCCCAAATACCGATAGCCGTGTGCCGTGGCTCGAGGGTAGACGCCTCCGACTGAAGTTCGGGTGATAACGTGCGTGGTGTTAAGTCAAAAAACTAACGCGGGAATCCCGGCTAGCACAGCTTCCCTGGCCGTTTCAAGAATTCGAAAGTCAGTCCCGATGCAGGCTCTTTGATGGTTGCTGCTTTCGGGGAGATCTTTGCGCCGGCGGCTGCATTATAGTACAGTATAAATGTGCACACGGCCCGGATCCTCAGCGATGTTCGATTGGCGTAAAATAACACCGAACGGCCTTGCCGTCTCCATTTCTTCTTCTCAAAGATTGTTCAGGTGTGCACTTGGCCGAAGCTCCCTGTTTTATAGCGGGTGACAAAGGAAAGTTGACATGCCGCTCGGACCGGGAAATGCTTTTTCCCCGACCTCCGACAACTGACTTACGGCATCCGTATTAGCGTCGGGGTATAATTGCTTTTTCCTGATGACATTACATTGCTCGCTCTGTCCTTCATTGGTTCAAAGAGTTGAGCATCTGTAGATTCATCCGAAGGTTACGGACCAGCGGGAATGCCATGGATTTGAAAAGTTACAAACAGGACAACTTTCTGATCGTTAAAGTCAGCAGCCGAATGGACGCCATCACGGCTCCGGAATTCGAACAATCCTGCCTGGAGTGGATAGGGCAAGGGGAATCCCGGCTTCTTGTGGACCTTGCAGGGCTGGAATACATGAGCAGCGCTGGCCTGAGGAGCATCCTGATTGTTGGCAAGAAGCTCAAATCGGTCGGCGGCAGTCTTTCTTTTAGCTCCCTGACGCCGAATGTCGCACACGTGTTCTCGGTTTCCAGCTTTGCTTCCATGTTCCAGGTGCATGATTCGCTCGAAAAAGCTCTCGAGAAGTCCTGAGGCGCAGAGCGAAGCGAATGGCCGGAATGCCTTCACGCTCAGGTTTGAAAAGAAGGGGTAGGAAAAGCCGGTTCGCTTGATGGGTAGGAGACACGGGGCAGTTGCCCTATGTCAAACTCGATACGCTCAGTCCACTGTGCCATCGATATTCTTGACCGGATGCTTTCCAACCTGTATTGATTATGCGGATAATTTGCTTCGACTCTCAGGAATGGAGGGGAATCATGGCCGGATCAGAGCTGCCACCGGTTACGCAAAACATGCCGAAACGGTTGCAGCCGCAGAAAAGGCTGAATCGGACGAGCTACAGGCTCTCCTGAGTTACGAACTCGCGCGTGCGGAACTCAATCCCATTGCGGGAGCGTCTGAGCGTTGAACCTTCCAGCATTTCTCGAACTCCCTTTTCTTGACTAAACCGGGTAAGTATTCTAAGCTGCCACATCCTTTCAAACGGTTTAAGGCGGAGTCTATTTAGGTAGCCCTGCCTGCTTGATTCCCTTTTTAAAGATGGAGTTTATGTATGAAGAATTTGTTAACGTTTGGGCTTGCCGTTTGGCTTTTCCTGGTTCCCCTAGGTTGTGCGCACACCCCTGATAGTTCCGGCAGCATGCCTAAACATCAGGAGATTGCTACCGCGCAACCGGCGCAACCGGCACAACCGCCACAAGCAAGTGGAACAAATGGAACGCCTGCAGTGCAACTTTCAGAGACGAGCTTCGATTTCGGGGTGGTAAGTGAAGGAAATGACTACCTTCATGCTTTCAAGATCAGGAATACAGGAACGGGGGTTTTGGAAATAAAGAAAATCGTGCCCGGGTGAGGAAGCGCGGTGACCGGTTATGACCGGTCCATTCCCCCCGGAGGTGAGGGAAATATATCAATCCGGCTCTACCCATTATCGTGTCGCGGGAATGCTAAAAAGATAGCGCTCGTAATTTGCAACGATCCTCAAAACCGAGCCTTTTCATTGACAGTTCAAGGTCGAGATCGTTAATTCCGCACTGATTTTGTTTCTGAGCAGGCCTCCGGAATTCAGGCAGGAGCGTACTGAAGAACCGGAGGCCGGAACGAGATCTGTGGAAATTTTGTGATCGTGAAGCGAAAAGACAGGGTCCTGTTCCCCCCCCCGCCCTGCTGAACCCTTCCCGGTACGGTTTCCGCCTACCAGCTTTTACCCGATAAAACTACAGTGAAAATCGGCACAGGGGCAAGGGCGGGCATACAAAAACGGCGGTCGATCCTTGCTTTCATGCGTTGATTTTTTTGTATTTAGAATGTATAATGTCATTTTGGCGAGATAAAGTCTTGCTTGTGAGTTCGAAGACGATTAACATTCTCCAGGAGATCGTAACACCCAACCGGCAATGCCTTTTTGTAACTATCTCCGGTAAGGCTTCCTTCCATCCATGGGGTCGAGTAATCTATCGGACATTTAAAACAACGGAAGAGGAATTGCAGAGAGAGTTTGAGTCATTTGGCGAGGTAGATTCCGTCAAAATCATCCTGGATCATGAAACGCTCAAATCACGCGGATTCGCTTTTGTTACAATGCCGAACCAGGATCAGGCAACGGCTGCGATCGCCGGGTTAAACGGCAAAGAGCTAAACGGTTTCGCTCTTAAAATAAACGAAGCAAGACCCCGGGAGTCTCGCGGAGGCCCGGGCCGTGAGCGTAGCGAAGCCGGTAAGGGAAGCAGCAACCGAAGCGGGTCCGGTTATGGCTTTGGGAGTGGATCGGCAGGCAATGGCTACACTAGAGGCCGGCCTGGTGGTGCAAACAATGATAAAGACAGTGATATCTACGATACTAAAGCAGGTCCGAGCGGCGGTGGGTACGGCAGAAAAGGCAGAGGGGGCGGTAGCCATGGCTCGGGTGGCCGCTCGGGCGGGGGCAGGCGTTCCTACTGAGTTTCGAGGGAAAAAAGACCGACAAGAGCTTTGGGAGTGTCCTTACTTATACGGCGAGACTGATGAAGGGCCTTGCTGGAGATTACAGCACCGCGGGTGCGTCTTGCACAATTCTTTTAACTTTCGCTTGAACTTCTGAACGATGTCCTTCGAACTTTATCCCGCAGCGCCGCACCATTGGGGTACTCCACGATTCCTCGGGTATTTCGAAATCATAGACCACCCTGGACTCTATTCGTTCCATATTAGGTGAATTCAAGGCAAATATCTTGATACTGGTTGGTCCTGTTTCGAGTTTCCTGGTCGCAAGATACTGAATCCCCACGCCTCCACGGCTCACGTCCAAAATTCTGCCCACAATGACCGGTTCGGTTGGTATTACAAATGCCGCAAAAATCTCATCTTTGGTTTTGAATCGCCTGTACTTTCTCTGGTCTTCGCGCACGATAAAATCCTTGATTCCGCACCGGTCAAAAAGCCGATAGTCCGCCTTCCATCTTCATAGCCTCCAAAAACTCCAGGAAGGTGATGCAATTTTCATGCATCTTGTCTGGTATTGAGGTAATCAATCGATTTAATTCATTATTTATTAACTGAGCGAGTAAAGCCGCATGATCGAAAGTGTAAATAATTCTTACAGCGACAATTCAAGAGAGGCCGCAAAACAATATTGAGCGCCACTTTGGCAACCGTAAAGTTTTCCGACGCATAAAAGAAAATGGGAAAACAATGGCGGCCGCGGACCAGGCAATGTTTCATTCCAGAAGGATGTCATTAAGATTTCTTAACAGGCATCAATTATCGTCGGAATTCTTTACATATGTTACGATGTGCCCGAAAGCCTTATGGATTCCGGTTTTCAAGATATGCGCACCTTGACGCGTGTCGGAAAAGTTTACAAATCTCAAGGTGCCTCCCGACCTTCTAAATCTATAAGTATCCGATAAGACAAAGCAAAAACTTTGTGCACGATATTTGCATAATAAACACGTACTGAAACATGCGGAGCAGTGATGCGCTCTGGCGGGGCACAGCCTGAGCCTCGTATTGGAATTTTGTCAATTATATTTTTATTTTTCTCATAATTTTAACGATATATAAGTTCAGGCTTCCCCTTCTGCGGTGGAGATGAAGCAGATGTATGCGACTTTGATTCTTGTTCTCCTTTTGATCTTTTCGTCAGCCACTCCGGGTATGGCAGACCCCGTTGAATCGGTTCCTGAGCCGAGCGTCCAGGGAGGCGAATTAACTGCCGCAGTGACCGCCCCGACTCCACCGCCGGCCAAAATTCCCGATTCTACTGTTACGATGTTTATCAGGGAAGGAACAAACAGCCGATTCGAGATATTCTTCATTGACGTTAAATACGGGTATGACCTGGTAGATTTCGAGTTCTATAAGGCATGGTGTCTGCGGAAGAATCAACCGATCCGCAGAAACGCAATGCATAAGGTCACACTCTACAACTGCTATGATCCCGATCTCCCCTCTCAATTCAGAGGCGAGCAATGGAACAAGGTTAACTACATCATCAATCATAAAAATGGGGCTTCTAAAGAAACCGTCCAGCAGGCAATCTGGCATTTCACAAATGGTCAGAAGCCGGCGAAACTGAGTGTGCAGGCAACTAAACTTGTCGAAGAGGCGAACCTGAAGGGAAAAGATTACAAACCGGCAGAAGGTGAACTTATAGCCATCATTTGTCTGCCTGAGGAAAAAAAACAGCCGGTGTTTATAGAATACAAAATTCCGGAAGCCGTTCCTTTCGAGGTGCACGAAGCTCTTTTCATCCCGCCGGTGATCCCGGCGGCGGCCATGGCTGCACCCACCTGGCTTCCCCTGCTTTCACTGACCCCTATCCCTTTCATTCCGTTGATCCCGGGAGGACCTCCGGTCGGTCCAAGCGGCGGCCCTGTTCCCGAGCCTTCCAGCTTGCTTCTGTTAGCAAGTGGCATAGCCTGCGCCCTGATCTACAGGACGATCAGAAAACATATCAAAAGACCTTGCCGCTAATCGCAAAGAAGTGGTCCCGGTCTGAAGCCAACCAAGCCTTTTAACTCCTCGTAAGATAATATTGCCTATACCAGGCTATGAAACACGATATCCCTTGATGCAGGGGGGTCTGGGGGCGGAAGCCGAAATCTCGGGCAACGTCCCGAGTATCCGCACAGGTCATCCGGACATCGCCGGGCTGCATGGGAAGAAATTCCTTTTGGGCCTTCATCTGAAGGCAATCTTCGATTGCCGATACAAATTCGAGGAGCTGGACGGGCTTGTTGTTCCCGATATT
This sequence comes from Syntrophobacteraceae bacterium, assembly GCA_049512295.1. Classification (GTDB taxonomy): domain Bacteria; phylum Desulfobacterota; class Syntrophobacteria; order Syntrophobacterales; family Syntrophobacteraceae; genus SbD1. The sequence continues at coordinate 1,202 of JBEKXG010000584.1, read as the reverse complement.
ATAGATCCTGTACGGAGCGAAACTGACGGCGGGGTCCGGCCTGAGCCCATCCCATTTCGGGTCCGCAACAGGAGGATGATCAATGAGCCGCAGCATTGTTTCCACAGCATCTTCAATATATGTAAAATCGCGGCTCATAAGCCCGCTGTTAAATATCTTGATCGGTTCCCCGGCCAATATTGCGCGTGTAAAAAGAAAAAGAGCCATGTCCGGACGTCCCCACGGACCGTAAACGGTAAAAAAGCGCAGACCCGTAGAGGGAATTCCATAGAGGTGGGCATAGGTGTGGGCCATCAGCTCGTTTGCCTTCTTGGTGGCCGCGTAAAGTGAGACCGGGTGGTCCACGTTATCGTGCACGGAAAAGGGAATTTTCTCGTTTGCGCCATAGACGGAACTCGATGAGGCAAAGATCAGATGCTTAACTCCGCTGTGCCTGCAACCCTCGAGCACGTTGAGAAAGCCGTCGATATTGCTTTGAACATAAGCACGCGGATTGATCAGCGAATAGCGAACTCCGGCCTGAGCAGCCATGTGTACCACTATGTCGAATGAATACTCTTTGAAAAGCTCTTCAATCGACGAATGGTCCTCCAGATCAAGTCTTAAGAACTTAAAGCCGGGATATTGGACAAGTAAAGAAAGCCGGTCCTGCTTAAGCTTTACATCATAATAGTCGTTTATATTGTCGAGACCTGTTACAATCCATCCCGCTTCAAGCAACTTCAAGGATATGTGAAAACCGATGAAACCGGCTGCGCCTGTCACTAAAATGGGTTTTTGAAGATCCATTGAAATTTCCCCTCGCATTCTGCCCTGGCGGGGCCACAATGTTGTTGACTTCAGGAGATGCCCGGCGTCCTGCGCCGTCACCCCGGCAAAGCTTGTCCAGGAAGTCTTGAATCCGGGAGCCGGAGGCCGGAACACCTTGAAAACTCTGGATTTCGGCTGGATCCCGGCTCAAGAACATTGCCGGGATGACGTACTGCCGGAATGACGTACTGCCGGGATGACGTACTGCCGGGATGACGAACAGCGGCCCAGCATCATGACCATAGGGCTTAAAGTCAACATCATTGTGGCGGAGCCCGGAAAAAAATGAACCGCCGGCAGCCATGATTGTGCCTCGACCATGCAACAACCGCAATGATCACCCCCGGGGTCCTGCCGATTTCGATCGCTGTCTGAACGTCCGTGTCCAGGGA
>JBEKXG010000583.1:0-3505 GCA_049512295.1 Syntrophobacteraceae bacterium | reverse complement strand
ATGCGCCGCTCTTCCAGGGGCTTCAAATTTATGAGAACCCTGCCGGAGTTCAAAGTGATATTGGTCCCGTCTATTCCAATGAAGGTTGACAGGCTTTGCACAGCCGGGTCCTTGAGAATCACCCTGGCAAGGGCCTGTTGCCTTTCGGCCATCGCCGGGAAAGAGATCCATTGGGGCGCCTCGGAGATGCCGAGTATGACGCCGGTATCCTGGACCGGGAAAAAACCCTTGGGCACAATGACATATAGGAAGGTGGTTACCACCAGGGTCGCCGCTGCCACCAGCAGGGTAGCCGTCTGCCTGTCGAGCACCCAGCGCAGCGTTCTTCCATAGGACCTGATAATCCGGTCGTATACGTGCCCCGATCGCCGATAGAACCTTCCCTGCTCTTCCTCCGGCGTGTGGCGCAAAAGACGTGCGCACATCATCGGCGTCAGTGTCAGGGAGACAACCGCCGAGATCAGGATTGTAACGCCAAGGGTTATGGCAAACTCGCGGAACAGCCTCCCCACCACGTCACCCATGAAAAGCAACGGGATGAGAACGGCGATAAGCGAAATCGTAAGGGACATGATCGTGAAAGCGATCTGCTCCGAACCCTTCATGGCGGCCTGAAGAGGTGAGTCACCCTGTTCTATGTAGCGGGCGACATTTTCGATCATGACTATGGCGTCGTCGACCACGAAGCCCGTAGAAATCGTAAGCGCCATCAGGGAAAGGTTATTGAGGCTGAACCCGAGCAGGTACATCACGCCAAAAGTGCCAACCAGGGACAACGGGACGGCCACGCTGGGGATTACCGTTGCCGAGAGATTTCGCAAAAACAGGAAAATCACCATGACAACCAGCACCACGGCCAGCATCAGTTCGTACTCGACATCTTCGACCGAGCCGCGAATGGTGGTGGTGCGGTCAGTCAGAATCTGAACGTTCACGGTCGAGGGTAAAGTGCTCTGCAAAAGGGGCATCAGCCTCTTCACCCTGTTGGCGACCTCGATAACGTTGGCGCCCGGCTGCCTCTGTATATTGACTATCACTGCCGGGGTGGTATTCATCCAGGCCGCCTGGTTTACGTTCTCGGCGCCGTCGATCGCATCGGCGACGTCGGACAAAAATACCGGGGAGTTGTTGCGGTAAGCGATGACCAGGGGAAGATAGTCCTTGCTTGTCAGCAACTGATCGTTGGCCCCTATGATCCAGGACTGCCTGGGGCCGTCGAACGACCCTTTTGCCTGATCGACATTTCCGGCGGCGATCGCCGAGCGGAGCTGCTCCATGCTAAGACCATAGGCAGACAACGCGACCGGGTTGGCTTGAATTCGCACGGCGGGCCTCTGGCCGCCGCTTATGCTGACCAGACCGACGCCCGGCAACTGGGCGATCTTCTGAGCAAGCCTCGTGTCAGCCAAATCCTCTACCTTGGGCAGAGGAAGAGTTTCCGAGGTGAGCGCCAGCGTCAGGATCGGGGCGTCAGCCGGGTTGACCTTGCTGTAGACCGGCGGCGTTGGAAGGTTCGTTGGCAGGAAAGTGGCCGCAGCGTTGATGGCCGCCTGCACCTCCTGCTCGGCCACGTCCAGGCTGAGGTCAAGGTTGAACTCGAGTATAATTACGGAACTGCCGCTCGAGCTGTTGGAAATCATCTGTTTTAGACCCGGCATTTGCCCGAACTGGCGCTCGAGGGGCGCCGTAACCGTTGAGGCCATCACATCGGGACTGCCGCCTGGGAAAAACGTCAATACCTGGATAATGGGATAGTCCACCTGCGGCAGGGCGGAAACGGGAAGTTGATGATATGCCACTGCGCCGGCAAGAAAAATGGCCACCATCAGCAGCGTGGTCGCAACCGGCCGGAGGATGAAGGTGCGTGAAGGATTCATCATTTGCCCTTGCCGGAGGAATCCGAGCCTTGCGTTTGCACTTCGACCCTGCTGCCTTCTTTCAGCCTTTCGGTGCCCTCCACCACAACGGTGTCGCCAGGTGAAAGCCCTTCTTCAATGGATAAGTTTTCTCCTTCAGCGGGCCCGGTCCTGACCCAGCGCACCGTTGCGGTCTTGTCCTCCTTAACCAGGAAGACGTATGTCCCTTTCGGACTGCGCTGTATGGCGGCGGTGGGAACCACTGTCACGCCGCGTAAGGTTTCCATGAGAAGCCTGGCATTGACGAACTGGTTGGGAAACAGGGCGCTGTCTTGATTCGAAAACTGGGCTTTGAGCCGGACTGTCCCTGTGGTGGTGTCGATCTGATTGTCGGCCGTCAGCAAATAGCCGGTGGCAAGCTTTGTTCTCTGCGCACGATCGAAGGCTTCGACCTTCAGGCGCTCCCCGGCCTTGAGCTTCTTCATAACGGCCTGCATGTTGTCTTCCGGAATGGGAAAAATGACCGTAATAGGCTGCTCCTGCGTGATTACGGCTATCCCGTTGGTGTCGGGTGTATAGACGACATTTCCCGGGTCCACGAGACGCAGTCCGATTCGCCCGTTGAACGGAGAAGTGATGCGCGTGTACCCAAGATTTATTTTGGCGCTTTGGACCAGTCCCTCATCCAGCTTGATCGCCCCCTCGTACTGTTGCACAAGGTAGATCTGGGTATCCCTCTGCTGTAGTGCTATCGAATCCTGGGCGGCAAGGGTCTCGTACCGCTTCAAGTCAATCTTGGCGTTTGCAAGCAGCGCCTTGTCCCTCTCCAGTTGGCCCTGCGCCTGGAGCAGCGTCGCTTCATACGGCCGTGGGTCTATCTGGACCAGCAGGGCTCCCTTCTTTACGAAGTCGCCCTCTTTGAACGGTACCTGCAAAATCTGCCCGGTAACCTGGGGGAGTATGGTAGCGGTATACAAAGCTGTTACAGTGCCAAGCCCTGCGACATAAACGCTGATATCACCCAGTGTGGCGGCCGCGACAACAACAGGAGCGGCCGGAACGGAGGGGGGACCTTGCCCGGCTGCGCGCTTTTCGGAAAATATCGAGCCGGTATAGCCTAAAAGTCCCGCCAGAAGCGCCGCAAACACCCAAATCCACCATCTCCTGACCACGGCACGGGTTATTTCCACCCCTGGCTTCTTCTTATCCTCTGTATCCAATGGGAACGGCATTGTCGCTTACCCCTCGGCCGGAAGGTCTTTGTGAATACGCGGTTTACGGTCCCTCGTGCACCCGGATGCACCGAATTTCAGTCTCCAGGAGGACCACTGTCGGGCAAAAAAGATGCCTCTTTCGCCCAAGCTGCTCAAATTGCAGACAGAGTAACGGAAGAGGCGATTTTTTGATGCTTCTTAGCACTTCCACGTATTTTGACGCAAGCACAGTCTGGGGATTCTAGCAATCCCTCCCGGATTGGCGAACAAATTTTTGTAAAGAGTTATCAAATCCCTTTACTTTTCTTAACTCGTGTCCATCCGGAAACCCCGGGCGAGAACTCCACGCCCCGCGAGGTTTCTGTTCGGAAAGGAGGGATTTTCCGTTCTGGCTAGGAAATCGAGGGGTTGCGCGGAGGCGTACTTGGGTACCGC
>JBEKXG010000582.1:0-3527 GCA_049512295.1 Syntrophobacteraceae bacterium | reverse complement strand
GGACATTCTCTTTAGGCAAGTTAGGCCGCTGAGATGGCGCGGAGGTGGTGGAAATCAGGCTGGTATGAAAAGGAGGTGAGGAGATGAATCCTTTCTTGAGCAGATCGTGGCTGGAAGCATGGAAACAGACGTCGGCAGTGGGACACTCCCTCCTATTCTTCGAAGCCGGAGAGACATTTGGGGTGGTCACGCTCAGCAGCGCTTTTCGCATCTACGCCAATGGCGGCATCAACAAGACAAACCTGATGGACAGCTCTCGCGGAGGGGAGTTGTTGACGATGGTGACGACACGCCTGCACCGCGGAGTATTACTGGTGTTCGACGTGCCACAGAGCGGACACCTGGCTCGGGTTTTCGGACAGCTAGGAGCGCGCTATGTGCCGCAATACCCGGCGCCTCTGATACGTCTTGAGCCCTCCTTTCAACGCTACACCGAGCGACAATTCAGCTCCAGTCACCGCCGGGAGTTCGCGCGCTGCCTCAGAAGGCTGGAGGCGATGGGGCACCTTCAGTTTAGAGTTTACGAGCGCCGCGAAGATCGGTCCGAAGCGCTACCTCTTTTGGATCGTTTTTTTGCGCTATTGACCGAGAGATTCGAGGAGGACAAGAGGCAGTACAACTTTTACGTGACTTCCCATGGCCAGGATTTTATTCGCAACGTCGTTACGGACCTTCTCGGAGCGGGGGTCATCCTGTTTGTGTGGACGTTAGATGGCGTTCCAATCAGCTTTTCCCTTTGTTATGTCGTCGACAAACGACTAATTTACGTGGTTCCGGCATACGACAGCGCCTTTTCGAAATGTGGTTTGGGTCTGCTTCATCTATGGAAAACCGTTGCCTGGAGCTTTGATCACGGGTTCGAGATTCTTGATCTTTCAAAAGGTACAGCGCCATATAAGCACCTGTGGGCAAATGACAGCACATGGCTTTCGCTGTATATTCTTCCCTTAAGCCCCTCGACCAGGGACTTGGCTGTCGCAAAGTTGCTGCACATTGCCTTCCGGGTGGTCAGTGGCCTGAGGCGGCACGGCGTGTCAACAACATTGAAGCGGGTGCGATTCAAGCTGGCTCCACTGTTTCAGCTTCGGTCTGTAGCTGTGGGCCGCAGCGCCCGTGCCACGGACCGACAGACGCCGGAATCCTCGACGCCTGGCGTACGAATGCATTATCCCGACCTCGCCGATCAGTGTCTGGACGTCAGACGGCGGGCTGTGGACGCAGCGTTTCACGCGGCCAGTGGCCGCGTGACCTCATCGCGGTGACAGGCCAATTGCTCAGCAGAGGGGCTACGGTACCGGACCGGACCTTTCAAACCTCCTTCTGAAGCGTGCAGGCGCGTGGCAGAGGCCACAACATGCAAGCACAGCCTAACCAAGTCTTAGAGAATAACATACGCTACTTTGAGACACGCTGGAATAACCTGGAGCCTCGGCAGATTTTTCGGGCTGAAGCATATATTCTCCAGAAATATCTTGGCCACGCTCACTCTGCACGGCTTCATCTGACGCTGGCCGACCTCGGCTGCGGAGCGGGGCGGATCACAAAGCACCTTCATCTCCTTGAAGGGGCAACCGTAATCGGCATGGACATTGCTATTGAGCCGTTATGGCGAGCGCGCAGTGAAAATCCTTCGGCGCTATTTGTTCGTGGGTCCCTAGCCGAACTTCCGATCGCGACGGGTGCTGTCGACTTCTGCATTTGTGCGTTCAACGGATTGGACTACATCTATCCGGCGGCTCTAAGGCGGCAGGCGTTGGTGGAAATGCGACGGGTGTTGAAGCCGGGCGGAATTGTAGTCTTTTCCAGTCACAACCTCTGGGCCTACTTCACAACTTTCCGTATTCTTCGGCTGCGGTCTCTTTGGAGTTACTATACAAGAAGAAATGGCTATCTGATGGAGCCTAATGGGTTGATAACTTACCATGCCCGCCGGCACGGCCTGTTGCGGGAGGTTGCCGCTGTTGGATTACAGGTCCTTGAGGTGGTGAACAGCGACCCTGGAGGCTGGTGGCGGCCTTGGGTGTTCGACCCGTGGCTATACTATGTGTGCAGGCTGGGATCTGCCGCAGTGATAGGTGCGCCGGCCAGTTGATGGTGCAAAAATGGTGAGCTCAGCACGCAGGTCGGACGCGAGCATACCGGCAGGGAAATCATCGGGCGTCAGCCAAGGGTAAGGTAGCGGTATGCGAGTCGCGGGACGGCCGGTTGGAGATCCGGTACCGAAAGAAATTGCGGCCGCAGCGGGCAGAGGCGGAAGAACAGCCAAAGGGGACATTTTAAGCGAGGCTGGACAACGAAGTGCTCGAAGGGGCTTCGCCGGGGACCAGTTGATGTATACTAGCCTATACCGGAAGGTCAAAATGGAAATTCCGGTTGAGCAGAGGTCAATAAACATATGCATAGAAACACTTTGACCCAGGAAGCGTCCAGCAGATCCTTGTTCTCCCACTTTGCCTGGATGGCCATTGCGGGAGTCATTGCCGCCCACATCCTGCAGCTTTCCCCTCCCTATGCCTTTGGGCAGAAGAGGTTTCCTCCTTCTGCATCACATTCCAGGCCTCCCGATCCGCATCTCTCGGTCACAGACTTCGGTGCCGCCCCCAACGACGGTAGGGATGATACCGCGGCGATCCAGGCGGCCGTCGATGCCGCGCGGAAAGGGAACGTGAAATCGGTGGTGTTCCCGCCGGGAGAGTACACAATCAGCTCCGTAAACATCGGTGCCGGCCTGACCCTTTGGGGCTACGGTGCCACCATGAAGCTTCTTCCCATGCAGGGAGCATGGGTACGGATGTTCACGACGGATAAAAAAGGGTACACGTACGCCGGCCTCGCGGACTCGCCGCCGCTCGTTATCAAAGGGTTCACGTTCGACGGGAATCGTCTCAATCAGGGCCCTTATAAAAACTACGAGCTGGCGCATCAAGCGCAAATCTTCCTCCAAGCAGACCCCACGACTTCTGGGCGCCTGGTTGCCCGTCTGCAAGACATCACCTTTCAGGAAGGAGCAGCCGACGGCATTGACATCTATAAAAACGTTAACGTGGATATGCGCAATATCACCGCCATCAACCTCTTCCGCGAGGGAATCGGCATCGGGGGGGGCAGTGACATTGTCAATATCGATACTTTCACCTCTAGCGGGAATGACGAGTATACCGGCTTCCATGTTGAAATGTCGCCAGGTGCCGGACCCAACGTGATATCTGTGAGTAATTTCCGGCTCCAAAAAAACTTCTCACCTGGGCTCATCAATGGCTCAACGCTCACGGCAACGAATATCGTATCCGGATCACCCTGGTCCGTCTCCGCTGGGGATTCATCCACGATGATTATTTCCAACTCGTCTCTTGGTGGTGGCGGAGCAGGAGGAGAGGGGACAACTGTCATATTTCCCGCTAACGTCGAATTCGATAATGTCGATTTCTATGTGAACGATCTGCAGGCGGCCCCCGCGGACGGCATCTCCACGGCTATTCGCGTGATGACCAATAACAGCTATACCTCCTACGGAAAACAGCGGCTTC
>JBEKXG010000581.1:0-3528 GCA_049512295.1 Syntrophobacteraceae bacterium | reverse complement strand
GGTGGCGGCGATGCGTTCATCCAATGGTCCTGCGTCGAGTCATTGCCGGTTTCCCGGTTGAACGAGAAACCGGCAACCGGTTCGACATGATCATCTCCCGCAATGACAATAAACCCGGTTTAGGTTCATGTACATGGCCGAAGCCCGGTCCCATAGGTCATTTGGCCTATTGTCCGGAGAGCGCGTCCGAGGCCCCCGGGGCGCCGCACGCTGCCATAACGGCCGCTAAGGCCTTGTCCTGAAATCCTGCTGAATCCGTGGTCAATATGGGTGTAACGAAGCAGTTACGGTCTGGGGGACGTTGAGGATCGACCGTAACCGGACTCATTGTGCCGACATTACAATTAAAGTCAAGGGGTATTTCGGGAGGCAAAAATTTGGTAACAGTCTACTCAAGTAGCAGATTATAATCAGCTATATAAAAAGATAGCATAAGTGACCTCAAGAGGTGGTGTATACCAAACCCGGACGGGTATCGCCGGGAGCGGCAGGTGAGGCAAAGGCTCCGGCGGTGGGGAGCATAGAAAGGATCGCCGGCAGGATGGGAAGGTTCTTCAATTCGATGCGGGGGTCCCTTGACTGAAGTTTGCAGACCGTTCTTATTTGCAGGGTTCGCGGCATGGTGTCGAATATCTCACTTCAGTCAAGGGGTATTGTTGTTAGCAACAGGTACAGGCCGGTTTCAAACTAATCGACCTTCGGGCGTGGATAGAGGCCCGCACGCTCCACGATCTCCGGTACCTTTTCCTCCCATTCGATGGCCATAATGTGGAAGCCGCGCACCCCCGGACATTCCTTGAGTTCCAGGATCTGTTCGACCGCCATGTCGATCCCTTCAGCAGCCACTTTGTCCTTGGGCACTCCCTGGAGCCGCTTGATGATTTCGTCCGGCACGTCCATTCCCGGGACCTTGCTCTTCATGTACCTGGCCATACCTATGGATTTCATCGGGGTGATTCCGGCCAGGACCGAGACTTTTTCATCAAGCCCCCGGTCTACGATTTGTTTCATCCACAATTTGAACTTTTCCATATTATAGATGCACTGCGTCTGAATAAACTGGGCGCCGGCGGCCACTTTTTTGGCCAGGCGCAGCACGCGGATTTCAAACGGGTCCGCGAAGGGATTTTCCGCCGCTCCGATGAACATTTGCGGCCGGACATTCATCTCATGGCCGCTCAGCAGCTTTCCTTCATCGCGCATTTGCTTGACTGTCTGGATCAATTGAGTGGAATCGAGGTCGAAAACATTGGCGGCGTTGGGGTGGTCACCGAATCTTTGATGATCGCCCGTGAGGCAGAGCACGTTATTTATACCGAATGCGCCTGCTCCCAAAATGTCGCTCTGCAGGCCGATACGGTTTCGATCCCTTGTCGTCATCTGGAGTACCGGGTCGAATCCCAGTTGCTTTATACGAATACAGGAAGCCAGACTGGACATGCGCACGACTGCGGTCTGGTTGTCCGTGACGTTTATGACATCCACATACGGGCCAACCAGCCTTGCTTTTTCGTCCACAACGGTTCCTTCGGCGCTTCGGGGGGGACCGCATTCCGAGGTGACCGCGAAGTGTCCGGCCGCGAGAATCTTCTCCAATTTACTGGATGTTGTGATACTCATAGCTGCGACACCTCCTTCGTCAGCTTACGGGGACCCCCGTCCCTGCTCGTCAGCCAATCCTTTGCGGTTGTAGGTTGCTCGAAGCGCCAGAGTTCCCCCAGCTCTTTGAGCCGCTCGTAGATCAGTTGCCAACCACAGGGAACTTCCTTGTCTATTTCGCACTTCCCATTCGATGAGCCGCCGCATGGGCCGTTAAGAATGCGCTTTGAACATCTGGCGACCGGGCAGATGCCGCCGGTGCTGGCAAGAATGCATGCGCCGCACGCCTGGCATCGCTCGCTCCAGACCCCCTTTTCGTCGGTAACCCCGATAAAGCAGGTGTTGACGCCGGGGAAAACACGCATCTTGTCATACATCTCGACCATGAACTGTACTCCGGCCCCGCAGGCGATGGAGACCACGGCATCATAGGCGCCGATCCGGTCCTTGAGTTCGGCCAGATATTCCTTATCGCACTGCCGAGTCAGGCTGACTTCGCCGATTTCGATTTGTTTCTGAAGGTTGGCGAAATACATGCGCAGAGCCGAAGCGAGGATTTCCACTTCCTTGAGGCCGCCTGCTTCGCAAACGGCAACGCATCCGTTGCAACCCGCTATCAGGACCTTATCGAAATCTTTGATTTCGTTGACGATTTCTTCAATTGGTTTGGGGTTCGCCATTATCATGCGGCTTTTTCCTTTCTTACCCCTTTGACTTTTACGGGGTTGGGGCCGAGCTGCCGGATTTTGTCGGTCATCTCGCGGCAGATTTCGGCAAACCGCGGACCTTCACCTGAGGATAGGTTATACATGGCGACCCGGTCGGGTTCCATGCCTATGGTTTCGAGCAGTTGCTTTACGTAAACAACCCGTTTTTTCGCCCTTAGATTGCCTGCCTGAAAATGGCAATCGCCTTCCATGCACCCAGCCACGAAAACTCCGTCAGCACCTTTTTCCAGCGTTTTCATGAGGTGGATAATCGCCACCCTGCCGGTACACGGCACTTTAACTATCCGGATGTTGCTCGGATAGGTCAATCTCATCGAACCTGCCAGGTCCGCCGCCGAGTAAGCTCAGAACGTGCAGCAGAAGGCAACGATAACCGGTTCAAAGTTTTCCATCAGATTACTCCTTCCAGAAGGGCATCCACCTTGATCATGATCTGATCGTCCGCATAATGGCCGAGCCGGATCGCTTTGGCCGGGCACTCCGAAACGCAGATGCCGCAACCCTGGCAAAGCGCTTCGTTTATCTCTGATACGTCCTGGTCATTAATACGCGGAACGCCATATGGGCAGTTTCGTACACACACGAGACATGCGGCGCACAGACTCGGTTCGACCTGGGCGACTACGCCTCCAACCGTTACATCCTTTGAAGACAGGAACGAGGCGGCCCTGGCTGCTGCAGCCATCGACTGAGCGATGGTCTCGGGGATCAGCTTCGGACCGTGTGCGGTGCCGCACAGGTAGATCCCTTCCGAGGCAAAATCGACCGGTCTGAGCTTGGCATGCGCCTCTATGAAGAAACCCTCGGGGTTTCGAGGAACTTTGAGCAGCATCGCAAGCTCCTCGTTTTCTTCGGCCAGCGTCGCCGCGCTGAGGATCACCGCATCAGCGCTCATCTTTACGGGCCTGCGCAGCACATGGTCCACAAAGGAGACGCTAAACGGCCACTCGCTATCCTTGCTCACTTCCGGTGGGTGCTTTTCATCGAACCTTACGAAAAGAACGCCGGCCTGCCGGGCCTTTGTGTAGTAGTCCTCGAGAACTCCGTATGTGCGCATATCCCGGTAGAAGACAACGACGTCCATTTCCGGATTGAGCTGCTTCAGCTCCAGAGCGTGTTTTACAGCGCCCTGGCAGCAGATTCGGCTGCAATTCGGATTCTCTTCGTTACGGGAGCCGACGCATTGGATCATGATCACACG
>JBEKXG010000580.1:0-5440 GCA_049512295.1 Syntrophobacteraceae bacterium | reverse complement strand
CCAGGAGAATCAGGCTGGGGCGGTTTTGTTTCACATGAGTCAGAACCAAATCTCCGTGATCGAGGCACGAAACCCTGTATCCGGCGCTCACCAGATAGTCCTTCAGTATTTCAGTTATTTTGATTTCATCCTCGACCACCAGTATGTCCCGGCTCATTCCCTATCTCCTGACTGAGAAGTCACCTGTCCCCGGATGGCGTGGGAAAACCATGCTGACTTTCAACCCGCCGGCTGGGGAATTGGATGCTTCTATTTTACCCGTGAAGCTCTCCACGATGCTCTTGCATATCGCCAGGCCAAGACCGCTTCCTCCGTACTCCCGGCTTCTTGCCCCGTCAACCCGGTAGAGCCGGTTAAATAAGAGTGCGAGCGATTCTTCAGGAACTCCCGGCCCGGAATCCTCAAAACTTACGAAAAGTTCACCGGACCCGACTTCAAGGGAAACTTTCAGAACGCCCGGAACGTCCGCATATCGCAACGTATTTTCCAGGAGGTTTGAGAAGAGTTGTTGGAGCCGATCTGCATCTGCCGGAATCAGAATGTCCCCTTCTATCGTTGCATGCTCATCGAGCCTTATGCCGCGCCGATCCAGCCGTGTCCGGAAACACTCCAGAGTCTCTTTCAATATCTCCGGCAAATTCACGGCCGTTTGTTCCGATTTAGAGTTCCAGGACTCGATCAAGGAAAGCTCATGAAGGTCTCCGACGATTCGACTCAAATGCAACACTTCCATGTGAAGAGAGTCCAGCCGCTGCCGGGTAAGCGTCCTAACCCCGTCCTGCATGGCCTCTATTTCTCCGCGAAGAATAGCCAGGGGGGTCCTGAGTTCATGAGAGATGTCGACCAGCCATTGTTGCTGCGTTTGCTGATGTCTTTCCAGAGCCTCGGCCATTGCATTGAAACCGGCAGCCAGTTGGCCGAACTCATCACGCGATCTGACAGCGATGCGACTGTCAAATCGGCGTGAGCTCAAGGCCCTTGTCCCTTTCTCCAGTTCCTTAACGGGGGCCAAAAGATGCCGGGACAAAGCGAAGGTGACGAGGACCGCCAAAATGAGGGCAACAGCTCCCATAGCGTAGAAAGTCTGCGACTGCTGCCTTATGAATTCCACATCAAGGTGATGCGTCGGGCGTTCGTGCTTTCTGACGCCAAGCCACCCGGCCAACCGCCCGTCCGCCTCGATGGAAATGAGCCGGAAACTGTCCGGATGGGAAAAATCTCCCGGGATCAGCGGGCGTTTCTCAGCATCGAAAAGGGTGATGGGCGGACCAGGCGGATGTTCCGGAGGCGGACCGGGCGGAAGCGGATACAGCCCCCCGGACGGGGGCGGCTCCTTTTTCACCTCAATCGGCGGCGGAGGGGGAAGAAGCGGCGGACCGGCCATTCCAGTTCCCGGAGGCATTCCCGGCCCGTCCCATCTGAAGCCGAACAACAGCCCGGGGTCCTTCAGGACGGAATCCCAATTGCCGCTTCTCAGATATTCTCGACTCAGCGCCTCAACCAGTTTCGTGGTCTTTTCGGCTTCAACCTTGCTGACGTACTGTTCGAAATTGCGCTCGGAAAAGTATCTTCCAATGACGAGCATGCAGACGACAACGGCCAAACTGTTGAGTACAAAAGCCAGAAATACTTTGTGCCTGAATTTTAGGTTCATGCTAAACCGCCAGTGAGCAGAAAATGCCTCTTTATTTCTGGCGTATTCGGACCGGGAAGTCAATCCTGCTCATCGATCTCCATATTTATTCCACACCACCTCCATACTTTCTCCACGGTTGATGTCTAAAGTCTACGCGTCCGGGCGGGTTCAGAGCTCGCGGCACGTCAGTTATCCCGGCGGCTTAAACAATAATGCAACTCAGGAAAGGAGATGAATGTGAGGAAGATACTGATTCTTGCAGCAGGCCGGTGACGCGCAACCACCGCCGGCTGTCTTTTTCAAGCTTGGGCTGACAGGTATCTCCGGTGACCAGCAATACCTTTATGTCATGGCGGGCGGCGAAATCCTGCAATACGAGGTTGCCGGGATGACACTCCAGCGTTCAGTGGACCTTCCGGATATCGCGCCCCCCCAGTGCGCTCCACCCAAGGCGCCGGACCCCGGAAAGTTTCCACCGCATCCTCCCATGGGTGGGCCGCCGCACGGGCTTTGGGCCGGCAACGGTTATCTCTATGTGTTAGGGGGACCCGTCATTTGGATCTACAGCGTCCCCGACCTGACTCTTCAGAAGACGGTGGAACTGCCTAAACCGCAATTGCCGCAGGTCGGCAAGTAGCATCGGGATCTTCCCAAGGGGGATGTTTTAGCTCTGCCTGAAGCATCCGAGCTTCGGGCAGAGCCGAAAATTTATCTCGAACAAACACGCTCGGTAAAATGTTGAAAAATGCAGAGGTCATTCAGATGAGTCGTCTCTTAGTGATAGACGATGATCAGGGATTCTGTGAAATGATCGCAGATTACCTCAAGCCTCAAGGATTTGAGGTAACCTCGACGCACGATGGGAGGGAAGGTTTGGAGCGAGTCCTGGCGCCGGAGGGCAGGTATGATTTGATCCTGCTCGATATGATGCTTCCGGGCATGAATGGACTTGAAGTCCTGCAACAGATCCGCTGCAGACTGAACACGCCGGTAATTATATTGACCGGTCTGAGTCACGGGACGGCACGCATCGTTGGGCTTGAAACGGGGGCAGACGATTTCCTGGCAAAACCCTGCAATCCTCGAGAACTGCTTGCGAGGGTACGTGCAATTCTTCGCCGGACGAAAAACTCCCTCAACGAACGGATGATGCCTGCGGCTGAAAGAATGGTTCTCGGGGATATTGAACTTGACGCCGTGACTCGAGTTGTGCGCCGTAACGGAGAAAAATTACAATTGACTCCTGTCGAGTTCAATTTCCTGGAAATATTGTTTAGAGCAGCCGGTCATATTGTAACGCGTGAGCAATTGGCCCATAGCGCCCTCGGCCGGTATCTCGGCACCTATGAACGTAGTGTGGATACGCATGTGAGCCGCCTGAGAAAAAAACTCGGTCATAAATACAACGAAATCGAGCGGATCAAAACGATTCGGGGAGTCGGCTTCGTCTACACAATTCCAAATCCATTTGACGCCTGATCCCGAGACAGGTGCTCATAATGCACATGGCCTGGAAGATCAAAGACCTTCCGTTCCATTGGCGCCCCCTGTTTTCGTGCGGCTCATCCCATCCTCTTGCGCTTCGCGCCGGGATAACGAGTCATCCAGGCCACCCCTCGCAGCGCAACACCCGGTATCACAGCGGAGCAACCCGGCGAGACCGGGACCACTTAAGAACGTTCCCTTAAGGAGACTGCAATGGGCCAACCTCGGATCGGGTCCGGGGACCCCATTGGCAGGCGCCGGGGTCCGGAAAACCTTGAAGAGACTCTGAATTCCGGCTCCGTATCTCGGCTCTGGATCCCGGCTCAAAAGCACTGCCGGGATGACGTACCGCCGGAATGACGAACAGCGGCCCGGCATCATGACCATAGGGCTCAAAGTCAACAGCGTTGCGGAAGGGCCGGCTGTAAAACTCACCTTATTATTTGCATGCCGCCGCCATATTCTGTATGATTCAAAATAGTAAACGACAGAACAGAGGCCGCAACCGCCGCCCTCCGCCTTAAACTGATCTAAACGGAAAAAATTCAACCATCCCCCAAATGGGCGATTTTTTCCACCTCCATTCGTGCACTTATTGATGCAGGCGCCATTGCAGTGTGACCAATGCCGTTAAGTCTATAACGAGGAGGAGGTTATGAGCTTTGTAACTTTGAGCAGGGACCAGGAGATTGCGACCCTCACCTTGCGCAGTGGAAAAGTAAACGCGCTCCATGATGCGGTGGTGGATGAAGTGCACGAGCGGCTCAAGGCCATCGAGGCCGACGAGTCGCTGAGAGCCGTTATCCTCACGGGAGAAGGCAAGTTCTTCAGCTTTGGCTTCGATATACCGAGGTTTCTGAGCTATTCGCGGGAAGCGTTTACAAGATACCTTGAAGGATTCACCAGCCTTTGCGCCTACATTTTCCTTTTTCCCAAGCCCGTAATAGCCGCCCTGAACGGCCATGCCATCGCCGGGGGCTGCATGATCGCCACGGCGTGTGACTACAGGTTGATGGTTGCCGGCAAGGCAAAAATTTCTTTGAACGAGATCAACTTCGGCTCTTCGGTCTTTGCGGGAAGTGTCGCGATGCTGACACATTGCGTCGGCAGCTCAAACTGCGGGCGGGTTCTTTTATCCGGAAAAATGCATAGCGCTGAAGAAGCTTTGGAACTGGGGCTGATCGACAAGGCAACGTCCGAAGAAGACCTGCCGGGGGAAGCTCTTAAAGCAGCCAAAGATTTAGCCCGAAAAGAGAGCGCTGCTTTCAGAAGCATAAAACATCTGCTTCGGGGTCCGGTTGCTGAAGAGATGTTAAAAAGGGAGAGCAATTCGATCCGGGAGTTTGTCGATATCTGGTACTCGGAGAATACCTGGAAAAACCTTCAGCTTATCAAGATAACCGCCTGATCGGGACGATTTGGCAGGTGAAATCGTAAAGAAGATAAGATGGCCACAGTTGATTTGAATGGAATTGACTTGAAAATATGGAGCATTCCATGAGAAGACGACAAGCTTCAAGCACCCGGCTGTCTGTTGCGCGGAGATCATTGGTTGCCTTGCTGGCCTTTCCCTTATTGGTTGTGGTCTTCCCTCACGCAGCCAGGGGATTGGATTACCCCTCTGATTTCAAATTCATTGAAGTCCCGGACCCTCTTTCCGGAGATAACCCCGGATATCCGCTCATCGCCAAAACCGAACCGAGTCCGGGGCAATCATGGAACGATCTGAGGTTCGGCACGGTCCAGAGCCGGGTTACCCAGACTCCCGCTATTCGCCATGAATATTCTCGCATAGATCCTTTCAATTGCGATCAAACCTTGATTCTTTTACAAAACCTCGACCCTAACAACTCTTCCTGGGCAGTTTATCGTACCAGATCCAAGCCTTACGATCAGCCCGGCAATCAGGTGATCGTCGTCAATTTGCAGGAGCGGTCATCTTCCGGCGAGATGCGCTGGGACCCCGTTAAGCGCAATTTGCTCTGGTGTCTGAGGGATCTCCAGGTCATCACCCTCGATGTGGAAACGGGCAACATAACCGTAATCAAGGATTTTTCCCTGGACTCGACTATCGGCCCCATAATCAAGGCCAATCCGTATCTTTACCGCATCACCAACATGGATGAAGGAGAATCCTCCCGGGACAAAAGATATTGGGTCTTCGCCCTGCAAAACGGAGCGGACCCAAAGCACCATGAATGGGATTACGTGTTCAAATATCTTTTCACCTGGGACCTCGTGCAAAATCAAGTCCCGGGTACCTATCAGCTTTCTTTGGACCAGGGGTCGAATCTTGATTGGGTGGGCATGTCGACCCTG
>JBEKXG010000579.1:0-3593 GCA_049512295.1 Syntrophobacteraceae bacterium | reverse complement strand
AACTGAAAAATAAAAAAAATCGTTGCACTTAGGCCACTCTGACTGATAAATGGACCTTTCCCAACGCCCCGGGCGAATTTATAAAGATTGTAAGGGGGAATCTCATGAAATTACCACTGGAAATCAGCGCGCACGACGTGCGCATAAACGATGAAACCGAAGATCTTATTCGTGACAAGGCTTCAAAACTCGACAGGTTCTACGACCATATTATCGGGTGCCGGGTGAAAGTGGACATGCCTCACCGCAGCCAGCGAAGCGGGATGAGCTATAACGTCAGGATCGATATAACCGTACCCGGCGGTGAGTTGATTGTCAAACGAGAACCGGCCGAAGACCTCCGTGCGGCAATAGTAAATTCGTTCGAAACAGCCCAACGGCGCGTGAAGGAATACGCGGAAAAGCAAAGGGGTGGGGTGAAAACCCACTTTGAGAAGCCGATGGCAAAGGTGGCGAGGATATTCCCGGAAGATGGTTATGGGTTCCTTGTAACGCCAGAAGGCCGTGAGGTCTACTTTCACGAAAACGCGGTCCTCGATGGGAAATTCGCGGCACTTACAGTCGGCATGGAGGTAACCTTTATTGAACGATCCGGAGACAAGGGAGCGCAGGCAAGCTCTGTCTCCGTGGCTTGACGGACCGGCGGCCCGATCCGGATTGTGTCATCAGGAGGCGGGGATCAACCCGCCTCTTTGATTTTGAGGTTAAGCAAGCGCATTCAGGAATTGAGGGAAGGCCCATGCGAATCGGAGAAAAAAATGTTCTGGGGCATTGTCTACATAATCATCGTTCTGCTTCTCATATTGACCAACGGCCTTTTGGCGATGTCGGAGATTGCCGTAATCTCGTCGAGTAAGACAAGGCTGCAGAGGCGCGCCGAGGAGGGCAATTCGAATGCCCGCGCAGCTCTCGATCTGGCCGGCAATCCGCATCGCTTCCTGGCAACCGTGCAGATCGGGATCACGCTCATCGGCGTTCTTAGCGGGGCTTTCGGCGGTGTGAGCCTTGCAGGGCTACTGGCTCAACCGCTTTCCTCGCTCCCATATGCCGGTCGCTACAGCGAATCGATTGCACTTGCGCTGGTTGTCGGGCTAATCACCTACTTGTCGCTTCTGGCTGAACTGGTCCCGAAAAGGATCGCGGTATACGCCCCCGAGGGTATAGCTGCGGCGATTGCAAAGCCGATGGCAAGACTCTCGGCGATAGCTTCACCCATTATCCACGTACTAAGCGTTTCGACTGATTTCGTGCTGCGTCTTTTCAGGTTCAGGCCGGTGAAGGAGGGCCCGGTAACCGAGGAGGAAATCCGCATTCTGATCGGGCAGGCAACGGTTGCCGGTGTCTTCGAAGAAGCCGAGCAGGATATGGTCGAGCGAGTCTTTCGGCTTGGAGACCGCCGTGTGGGAGTTATGATGACTCCGCGCAACAAAGTCGTGTGGCTGGACATAAATGATCCGCCGGAGAAGACGAGGCGAAGAATCGTCAAAAGCCCTTACTCCAGGTTTCCCGTCGGCCAGAAAGCGGGAAATATTCAGGGGGTCGTCCATGTTCGTGACATCGCCACCCATTGCATGAGCGGAAAGCCTCTTGACCTCAGGGTCTTGATGCACAAGCCGCTTTTCGTCCACGAGAGCGCTCGTGCGCTCAAAATCCTGAAGCACTTCAGGGAATCGGGTCAACAAATGGCGCTCGTTGTCGATGAATATGGGACTGTAGAAGGAATTGTAACCCTGACGGATATACTGGAGGCCATCGTCGGTGACATCGCTTCGGCAGAGGAACTGGAGGAGCCTCGGATAATCCGTCGGGGAGACGGCGCGTTTCTGGTGGAAGGAACACTGCCTGTTGACGAGTTGAAGGCCTTTTTCCACGTCCGCAAACTGCCCGGTGAGCGGGCGGGGCGCTTTCAGACCCTGGGCGGCTTCACTATGGCTCACCTCAAGCGAGTCCCGGCTGTCTCCGACCGTTTCGAGTGCTGTGGCTACAGCTTCGAAATAGTTGACATGGAGGGGCGCAGGGTCCGCAAGGTCCTGATAACAAAGCTGGTGAAAAGTGAAGCGGAACCGGGAAAAGAGCAGGTCAATGAGTGAACCGCCGATGGGTCTCCGCGCTCCTCCATCTGTGGTTTACAAAACCGCTTAATCGTTCTAACTTCTGAGATGGAAGGGATCGAAATCGATGCTCCAGCTCTACAATACGATGACTCGCCAAAAAGAACCTTTTCGGCCAAAAAACAGCCCCGTGGTTAAGATGTTCAGCTGCGGACCCTCTATTTACGCCCCGCCACATATCGGGAATTACCGCACTTTTATCTGGGAGGATGTACTTCAGAGGTATCTGAAGTACCTGGGATACGAGGTCAAGCGTGTCATAAATTTAACGGATATAGAAGACAAGGCCATCGAGGAAGCCGAAGAGCGCGGCATGCCGGTCGGCGAGCTTACCGGTGCAATAGCCGGGCGCTTTTTTGAGGAAGCGGGGCGGCTGAGGATAGAATTGCCCGAGAAGATACCCAGATCGTCCACAAGCGTGGAACAGGCCGTCTACCTGGTCCGGAAGCTGATCGAGAAGGGTTACGCTTACCGGCACAAAGGCGACATCTTCTTCGACTGCCTCAAATTCGAGGGTTTCGGCAAACTGTTTCGACTGGACATGAGCAGATGGCCAAAAACGAAAAAGCGGTTCAAACGTGACACCTACCCCGGGCGCAGATGGAATCTTGGCGATTTCATCCTCTGGCATGGGTGCATGAAGGGGGATAAGGTTTGCCTGGACACGGAAATAGGCTTGGGAAGGCCTTCCTGGAACATACAGGACCCGGCTATGATATCTGAAAACCTGGGCTATTCCCTGGACATATTTTGCGGAGGCATAGACAACCTCTACAGGCATCACGATTACAATATCGCCGTCATGGAATCGGTCTCAGGTGAAGAATTGGCGCGCTACTGGCTGCATGGCGAGCATGTCCTGGCCGGCGGAAAGAAAATGTCGAAGAGCCTCCACAATATAGTTTACCCTGAAGATCTCCTCGAGCAGGGTTTTTCCTGGGAGCAAATCCGCTTTTATCTGCTGTCGAAGCATTACCGTAAAAAGCTCGCCCTGAACATGGACGAAGCCCGCACAGCAAGTTTGAGGCTGGAGGCCCTAAGAGAAATGACGGCAGTTCTGCTCCGTGGATCCCGGCCTGAAGAAACCATAAACGACGAGGCTGTAAGCGAGCTGACCGAGGAGCTGAGCGTCTCGCTCGAGACGGGGATGAACAACGATCTGGACACGCCGTCCGCAATCGACGGGTTGTTCGGGGCGATTCAGCGCCTTTTATTCCTCCACAAAACAGGCAGGATAGGCAGGGAGCAAGCACGGGCAATCGCAGACCGGCTCCGGAGAACAGACTCTGTGCTGCAGGTTTTGTTCAACAGCGGTGAAACTGACAGCGATTTTGCTTGAGATTGGCTTCAGTTGCTCAATTCTTTCTGAGAGCTTTGCGAATAATCCCGGCGAAGTTTCCGACACTATAGGGCTTCATGACGAACTCGCTGATCCCCATTGCCCGCGCCTGTGTTTCATTGATCAGTTCGCTGAATCCCGTG
>JBEKXG010000578.1:0-3631 GCA_049512295.1 Syntrophobacteraceae bacterium | reverse complement strand
CTGTTGAACTGGCTTTTTTCGAAATTGCGCCCTCCGACCATGCAGATAACCCGGCCGGTAATCGGTGAGATGGACATCAGAGCCCCCTCCATCCCGGGGTCCTGTTCAACGGCGGCAATCCACATATTTTTGTCCTGCCGCCTGTCCAGTTTCAGCCTGAGGACGTCGCCGGTGCGGAAGATCTTCTCCGCACGCTTGTTGGAAACATGTGCCCATTGCCAGCCCGCCTGGGGAATCAACGCCTTTTCCTCACCGAGGTCCACAGAAATCGACTTTGATTTGGCGTCGAAATTCTGTACCAGCCCAGCCACCACCTTGCCTTCTCCCAGATTGCCATTGGATTGTACAAGGACTCGAAGAGCGCTCGGCCAGTCATCTTTTGGGACATTGACGTGAAGCCCCCGGTACTGTTTGTGCCGCTTATCCAGTTCGCGAAGACCCTGGTCGAGTGCCTTTTCGGCGAACCGCTGCGCCTTGAGGTCCAGAGTGGTCTGGATAACAAGCCCCTCCTTATAGAGCATGTCGCGTCCGAAACGAGCCTCGGCCTGCCTGCGGACTTCCTCGGTAAAATAGTCCATCTCTCTGACAGTCCAGCGCTTCGGCTTTGCGATCTGCAGCGGTTTGGCCAAAGCTGAGCGCGCCTCATCAAAAGTTATGAAGTCCGAATCTGCCATTCTCTGCAAAACATAGCGCTGTCTTTCGCGGGCCACCGAGAAGTGATGAAAGGGTGAAAAGCGGCTCGGAGCTTTGGGCAGACCAGCCAGGAGGGCGGCTTCCGACAGGTCCAACTCGCTTGCGTGTTTGTCGAAATAGGCCCTGGCAGCCGCCTCCACTCCGTAAGCCCCGGCACCGAAATAAACCTGATTGAGGTAAAGATACAGAATCTCGTTCTTGCTCAGGCTGTTCTCGATCCGATGCGCGAGAACGGCCTCCTTGATCTTGCGCATGAAAGTGCGCTCGGGGGTCAGGAGCAGGGATTTCACAACCTGCTGGGTTATGGTGCTTCCACCCTGTACGATCTCACCGGCCAGTATATTCTTCAGCGTGGCACGACAGATTCCAATCAGGTCCACCCCGCCGTGCTCGTAGAATCGCGTATCCTCCGCTGCGATGAAGGCCTTGATAAGATGCGGGGGAAGATCCGCCAGCGGCGCCAGGTATCTCCGCTCGATAAAAAATTCGGCAATCAGTTCACCGTCCGAGGAATACACGCTGGTGACCAATGGAGGGTGATAGTTCTTCAGGGCCTCAACGCTTGGAAGTGACTGGTCGATTTGAAGATAAAAGGCGAAAACCGCTACGCCGGCCACGAGGAAAAGGCAAAGGAAAATTGAAAACAGACTGAAAATAAGCCACCGAAGAGTTCTCCTTTTTGGCGGCCGTCTCTGCGGAGCGGGTTTTTTCATCTCTCACCCCTTTTCCGGACCCAAGCACCGGGAGGAAAAGCCTATCTGCCGAAATCGTGCTTGATATTCTCGTGACTTGCCGCTATTGCCCATTGTATTCACTCTTTTTATCATACCAATGTTACAAAAGAAATACCGGCCCCACGCGGGCCAGTTGTCCTGTAATAATAGGCTCCCGGCGCCGCCTTTTCAATACGAATTGCACCAGCGCCGAACCCGGCCCGTCCCTGGCCGCCTCCGGCGCTTAATTTCAGTTTTCCGCCCTGCGGCTCTTGAAATGCCTAAGATGAGGTTTAGCTATGGATAAGGAGGATCATAAAACATGAAAGCTCTTTGCTTTTACCAGCACGGCGGTCTCGATGTTCTCAGGTACGACGATGTGGCCGATCCCACTCCCGGTAGAGGCCAGGTCCTTGTCGAAGTCAAAGCCTGCGCTCTGAATCACCTGGATATATGGGTCAGGCGAGGATGGCCGGGCCTCGATCTTGAGATGCCTCACTGGGGCGGATCAGACATATCCGGAGTTGTGGCCGGCCTTGGCGAGGGCGTTTCCGGATTGGAAACCGGCCGCCGGGTTGTGATCGATCACGGAATAAATCAGGCCGAAGATGAAGTCACTCTCCGGGGCGAGCACAGCATGAGCCCCAGGTATTCGATTATTGGCGAGCATATACGCGGGGGACTCGCGAAGTATGTGGCGGCGCCCGCGAAAAACCTGGTAGAAATGCCTGACGATATCGATTTCCCGGAAGCATGCGCCCCACTGCTCGTCACGATTACAGCGTGGCGGATGCTGATAAACAGGGGAAAACTCCAGGCCGGCGAGACAGTGCTGGTGGTCGGGGCCGGAGGAGGCGTCAACACCGCATCCATTCAGATCGCCAAACTTGCGGGCGCAAAGGTATATGTGGTTGCAAGCAACGCCGAAAAAGCGGAAAAAGCCCGCGAACTGGGAGCTGATTTCGTGATCGACCGTTCCAGGGCGGACTGGGGCAAGGAGGTTCATAGACTCACTGCGAAGCGCGGGGTGGACCTCGTGGTGGACAACGTGGGCGCGGCCACCCTCAATACGAGCATGGCCGCCGTGGCCAGGGGAGGCCGGATACTAATCGTCGGAAACACCAGCGGCCCACAGGTCGAAATTGACATCCGCAAAATATTCGGCAAGCAGATAAGCCTTATCGGGAGCACGGGGGGCACCCCCCAGGACTTTCGCGACATCACCCGGTTGCTCTGGAGCGGCAGGATCAAGCCGCTCATCAACGAAGTGATTCCTCTTAGCGAGGGCAAGCGCGCGTTTGAAATCATGGAGCGGAGCGAAATGTTCGGCAAGATAGTTCTTGTGCCTTAGAGCAAAGCAGGGTTTAGCGCCAGGTTGCGTTCAGCGCCGATTCGTAAACTCCACGCTCGGCGAGATGGGGACGAGATGCAACAGTTTGCTTGCGATGTTCTGGTGTTGGGCAGCGGCGCCGCGGGCCTCAGGGCGGCGATATCGGCACGGCAGGCGGGGCTCGATGTTTTGGTCCTCTCCAAGGCAGCGCCCGGCAAGGCCACCTGTACCGGGTTCAGCGGCGGGGTGATGCGGGGTGCTCACAGTTCGGGAGATCCCGGACATCTGGAGAGCACTCTTCTGGCCGGCCGGGGAATAAATCAGGCAGAGCTTGCCGAGATTCTCTGCGAAGATGCCCCCGCACGGCTGAATGAGCTTATGGGGTGGGGCATTAAGGCTGAAGTCCGGGATGGATTTCTATTCGCCAAGGGCCGCCCTCCAGTGATGGGTGAAGAGATAGTACGCTGTCTCATAAGAAAAAACATGGAGTTGGGGACCCGGTTCATGGGAAACCTGACCGCTGCCGACCTGGTCATGGAAAAGGGAGTGGCGGGCCTGATCGGCTTTGGGCAGCAATCGGGCGTCTGGCTCGCTTTTTGCGCCGAGGCGGTGGTTCTGGCAACCGGGGGGGCTGCCGCGCTCTATTCTCGCCACGACAACCCCGGGCGGATGCTGGGGGATGGGTACACATTGGCGATCGAGGCCGGGGCGCTCCTCCAGGATATGGAATTCGTGCAGTTTTACCCGGTATGTCTCGCCGAACCCGGGCACGCTCCCATGGTGATTCCTCCAAGACTCGCCGACCGGGGTCTGCTTATAAATGACGGCGGTGAGGATATCCTCAAAAAATACGGAATCGATGAACGCCCGGCAGCGGAGAAGGCTCGGGACAGCC
>JBEKXG010000577.1:0-3632 GCA_049512295.1 Syntrophobacteraceae bacterium | reverse complement strand
GCGATGTCTAACTTCCACAGGGGCTCTTCTCGAAAAAGGCCGGGTATGGATGAGAAATAAATAGGAATATAATCGGCCAGGCCATCGTTTACCGCGTTTCTGGACCTGGGTCCGACGAAAAAGGTCTTGAGCCGCGCGTTTTGCTCAAAGCGCTTCCAGTCTTCCGGAAGGGACCCGAAGGAAAGATTCTGGACTATCTCGATATCACGGTGTCTGGGCAAAAGCCCGGTCAGCGAACGGACCAGGTGCTGAGGTTCCCCGCAGCCCGACCCGATATATATCCGGTTTCCGTCGCGCAATATTTCGCGGAGTATCTCATCTGCGCCGTGTTTTTTTTCTCGAACTCGCGACCTCCACTGCTTCATAAACTCTGATTCTCCACAAATTCGACACTTACCCCGGCACACTTTATCACGAAACCTGACCTCTGAAAGAACCTGCTTTTTTATAGCATACCGATTTGGAAAAAGGGATTACTTAATGCGGGAACGGCAAGAATAGGGTAAGATAATTATCTTGTAAAATCGAATGGAAAGGAACGGATGATGCGTATCGCAATGGGGCAGATAGATCCTCTTATTGGGGATTTCGAGGGCAACACGCTCAAAATATGCGATTTCATCGAGAAAGCCAAAAAGACCAACGCCGAGCTTATAGTTTTCCCTGAATTGTCCATCGTTGGATATCCGCCGCGTGACCTCCTCGATAAGCGCGGCTTTGTCGCCGACAGCATTCGTTACTGGAAGCGGATAGCAAACGCGGGTCAAGGTATCGGGGTCGTCTTTGGAGCGGTTTCGGTCAATGAGGGGAGCGGAAAGTCCTACCACAATTCAGCGGTGTTTTATGAAGACGGCAAGCTCCGTGCAATAGCCCATAAAATGCTGCTGCCCTCCTATGATGTTTTCGATGAGGAGAGATATTTCGATCCCGGCAAAGCCCCCTGCTGGGTCGATTTCAGGGGAAAGCGGATCGGCATCACGATTTGCGAGGACGCATGGAACGTTCCGGATTTTCTTCCGGGTCCTCTCTATCAGGTCGATCCGGTATGTGAATTGAGAAAAGCCTCGGTCGATCTGATCGTAAATCTTTCCGCGTCTCCGTATCATGCAGGAAAGGTCTCCTGGGTCGGCAGGCTCCTGAGGGGACAGGCCATCTGCGCGGGCTGCCCCATAGTATATGTGAACCAGGTTGGGGGCAACGACGAGCTGATTTTCCAGGGCCACAGCATGGTCTGGGATGAAAAAGGCCATATTCTGGCTACGGGCGCCGACTTCGCGGAGGACTTGATCGTCTGTGACACCAGCGGCGGCAGTTGTGAACTGCATGCGGCCGACGGCGACCAGATCTCGGAAGTGATAGGCGCGCTAACTCTGGGGCTGCGCGACTATGCCCGCAAATGCTCTTTCAAGCAGGCGGTGGTTGGGCTCAGCGGTGGAGTGGATTCCTCTCTTACGGCTTGCCTGGCCGCGCTTGCGCTGGGCGCCCGGAACGTTCTCGGGGTCGGAATGCCGGGGCCGTTCAACGCTCCCGAAAGCCTCGCCGACGCGCGCGAACTCGCATCCCGGCTTGGAATCGACTTTGAGGTTATTTCCATAGACGAGCTTTTTTCGACGGCGCTGCTTTCTTTGAAGCCGGTTTTTGGCGATCTGCCACATGACTTCACAGAAGAAAATCTCCAGGCGCGCCTAAGGGGCATGGTGCTCATGTCCATTTCGAACAAGTTCCGCCGGTTGCTTCTCAGTACGGGCAACAAATCGGAAATCTCCGTCGGATATTGTACGCTCTACGGCGATATGAACGGCGGGCTTGCGGTTCTGGGCGATGTTCCGAAAACCATGGTCTATGATCTGGCTCACAGACTGAACGATGAACATGGATGGATCCCGGGGCGCATACTCACGAGGGCTCCCTCCGCTGAGCTGCGGCCGAATCAGACGGACCAGGATACCCTTCCGCCCTACGAGATACTGGACGCTATTCTGGCCGAATATGTCGAGCAACGCCTGCCTGTAAAGGAGATAATAGCCAAAGGGTTTGATCGCGAAACCGTGAGATGGGTCGTCGGGCGAATCGAACTCAACGAATACAAACGCTGGCAGGCGCCTCCCATATTGCGGATAACAACAAAGGCGTTCGGGATCGGCAGGCGAAATCCGATCGCGCACGGCTATATCGAAGAGTGAAGTACATTTTTGTCGTTTTCTTCCTGTATACTTTTCTGAAAACTTGTTTTGACTCCAAAGGCAGGGAAAAGGATGAAAAAAATCGAAGCGGTTATCAAGCCATTCAGGCTCGACGATGTGAAAGAAAAGCTTACGAGCCTGGGAATCAAAGGAATGACGGTATCCGAGGTGAAAGGTTTCGGCCGGCAGAAGGGGCACACGGAGGTCTACCGCGGTGCTGAGTATGTTGTCGATTTTCTTCCTAAAATTAAGATAGAGGTGACCGTTCCCGACTGGCAGTTGGCAGAGATAGTAACAGCAATTCGTGAGTCGGCGAATACGGGCAAAATCGGAGATGGCAAGATTTTTGTTATACCTGTTGATGAGTGTATTCGCATCCGGACCGGCGAGACCGGAGAAGACGCGCTCTAGAGGGCGGCCATCAAAGAACAAATTATGGTCCAACGTTCAAATCTTCCTCGAAAACTAAAAGAGCTCCGAGATCATTTCCTTCAGGAATGCCGCGCGGATGTCCCCGGACTGCTGGCTGCGCGCACCTATTCGTCCAGCATTCATGAGGCCCTGAACAGCGCATTCAGCGAGGATTCGGTCCCGCGGGAATCCTGGGCTCTCGTTGCTGTGGGCGGCTTCGGCCGTGGTGAACTAAGCTTCGCATCAGACCTTGATCTTCTCTTCCTTTATAAAACGCGTCTACCCGCCTTCCTGCCCGAACTGGTTCACAATCTAGTGTACGGATTATGGGATGGCGCGTTCGAAGTGGGACATGCCACCGCCTCGGTTTCTGCGGTCCGCGCTATGGTTCAGAATGATTTCTCCATTCTGACCAACTACCTGGAAGCTCGCCTGGTTGCAGGCGACGCTGAATTTTTCAATGACTGGAAGAGGTCCTTTGTCAAGCTGTTCGGCAACCCGAACAGGCGGCGGTTTCTTCAGAATCTGATCGGGTACAGGGCGTCAAGACTCCACCATTACGGTGAAAGCCCATATCTGCTGGAACCGCACGTCAAAGATGGCGTGGGAGGTCTGCGTGACCTGCATACGATCAGGTGGGCTGGAATTGTTTACCTTCAGGACCCGTCGCTGGAGGCGATTCTCAAGAATGAGTGGCTTGCGGACACCGAAAAACTCTGGCTCGACCAGTCATACGATTTCTTGTGGCGGGTAAGGCTTCAACTGCACCAGTTGTCGGGAAGAAGGCAGGACCGGCTGCTTTTCCCGGAGCAGGAACAGATTGCCGGGCGAATGGGATTTATGGCCGGGACGGAAGGCTCCGCCGTGGAGGCTTTCATGCGCCTTTATTATCGAAACACTTCACGGGTGCGCAGAACGACTTCCTTTTTTCTGGAAAGACTTGAAGAATCCCAGAAAAGATTTCGCGGTTTTCACCTGCGCAGGCGCATCCTGCCGGGCCCATTTCTGCTCGAAGCAAAGCACATTCACTTTGTGGAC
>JBEKXG010000576.1:0-3639 GCA_049512295.1 Syntrophobacteraceae bacterium | reverse complement strand
CAGGATTATCGTAATAAGCCAAACGGTCATTTTAGGGCGCAGTTAAGTTGAAGAAGGCAGTGCCAGAGTTTCACCGATTGCGAATAATGTAAAGCGCGGACCGGAGTGGAGCAATAAGTCGCGCGGAAAAGAAAACAGCAGTGCGGGGGGGGGCTGAGTTATTATTAACGGGATACGTTCTTTACATTTAAAAATCCAGGATAGATATCTCGCAAGAGAAAGCCGAAAGCCCGGCGATCATGATTTTAGGTGTATAGGGCCGGACCCGCCATTGCATTTCGAAATCATCAAAAATGGGACTTAATTCATTTTGAAGTGCCAGATCTGTTTTTTTCCCAACCAAGATGCATCTAAGCCATCGTATTTACAATACTTCGCTTTATGGCACGCCGTATGCTTAAGAGTCTTTAAACAGCAATGGTGGACAGATAAATCTGTAGCTTGATCGCACGCTGCACCCAACTCTAAAGACGATGAGGAGAAGATCTCAAATGGATTTGGCGATCTCGCTGCTTGGCATGTTTTTCCTGGGAATAGCGTCTAATGGGACCTTTGGTGCTGTTCATGAAAGCTTGGGAAAAGATTTAGCGGGGTGCTGAAAAAAGGCCTGCTGGTGAGAAAAGAACCTCTCGCAACGCTTCTGATTTACAGGAGAAGGATCAAATGAATCAAATTAAAGTTAAGCCAAACCACTCAAATATACATTTCAACAGTGTCGCCGCGGTTGCAGACCGTATGGTGTGGACGGGAAGACCCCCGAGCTTGAACTCGATTTGCGAGGAATTGCACGTCCGGAGCACCGATAGGGTTAAGCAATACTTCGAATTGTGGAAAGCGCAATACAGCAGTGATGGGGCGGAGAAGACCCATATCGCGGACTTGTCTTCCGAGTTGAAACACCTTTTGGCGGAAGCTTTCGAAAAGCGGGTAATCTCTCTAAAGGCAAAACTCAACGCCGAATGTGCCGAAATCAGGGTTGATAGGGATCGGCTGGCAAAGATCAACGAACAAAAAGACGCTCAAATCCAAGCATTGATGCTGGCCCTTGGAAATGCCGAGGTTAAGATTGCCGACCAAGCCCGGCGGATCTCCAGGCTTAAAAATGAAATGGCCGTGGAGCGTAATGCCTCGGCAAAGGGGAATCGGAGACGCGCGGCAGGAACTGACCAAAGCTGAATACAGACTCGAAAGACTCCATCCGAACATGTGTGGCAGAGCTTAATAGAGAGAGGACAGGCTTTTCAAAAAAATGCAGGAGATAATCCTATCCGAGATATGCTCTGAGAACAGAGGTGTAAATCCCGATACTCTCAAGGAGGTCATAATCCTATGTTGGTGAAATTTACAGAGGTAGCCAGGATGAATAAGTTGACGCTCACAGACCTAAAGAACCACCTGGCACTGAAGAGCGGGGAGGAACTGATCCAGGAGATTGCCGCCCTCTGTCAGAAATTTCCCAAGGTGAGGGACTACTACCAGGTCCAAGAAAACGCCGAAGACGAATTAGTCCGAAAATGCGAGAGGTTCATCCGGTTCCGATACTGATTAGTACTCAACGGGCCAGGAGGACATGTTCGTAAAGTGGCCATCGTCATGAGAGGGAATATGGGTACTGGATGCACTCCAATACCACTCCTCTGATGATGTATTCCAATAGTGTTCTACTGCCTCTCCGGAAAACTCCACCTAGCTCTCCCCTGAACGGGGTTCTGTGCATTGGCAAGCAGTGTGGACTGATTCTAGGGGCCGTACTGCGGGGCACGGCTGTATTTTCCCAAAATTACCTGATCTTTAGGTACATGAGCGCAGCCGATAACATCGAGTTCGGCATGAGAGTTCACAAGGGGTCCAAGCTGGAACGAAAGGCGATGCGATGCGAAATGAACTATTGGTTTTGGTTGGCCTGATGGGGGCCTGGCATCTTTCCACGCAAGGATCTAGCCTTGCGTTATCCTCGGAGTCACATCCATTCAAATGACATTCGTTTGATAAAGATCCTGGACCAGTTAAGGTCATCGAGATACGCGATCAACTTTCCCCTTCATTTCATTTTGAAGTCTTGGACACCCCACCGGTTTACGTTTTGAAATCTCAAGTAGATATTTTCATCGTTCCCGGTGCACTTTACTCTGTTATTTCAATCTGCTGCTGTTTAAAATGAAGTGGCACGCTGCTTGGCTTTACCCGATTTAGGTGCATTTTTGAGGAGCAGGGATGAAACACCAAAACAATAGGTCAATCCAAAACCATCGCCATTAAATTCAGGACGAAGATATCTGAAAAGAAAATGCCGAAAACCTGGCGATCCTCATCTAAATCATTGTATTTAAGCGCCTTTCGATATGGCATAGCGTATGCAATTATCCTTCAACATGAGCCATGGCGATGGGGAGGTTAAGTGATTATTAGTGATGATCAGCTTGAATCAGGCGAATGCATCACCTTGGATGAGTAATGGCATATTGTGATCAGGAAGAAATCTCTCTTTTTGCCCTTTCTCGCCTGCAACTCAAAATCTCAAAACGGTCATGGGGAAATCTCAAATGAAATTGGCGATCTGGATACCGGCAATCCGGGGAAATTTTGAAGGCTCACGGCAGCGCAAACTAACGTGACAGCAGTTCTGGAAGAGGCACCAGGTTTACATTTTCCCTTAAGTCTGCTGCCTCTTTAGAGAGTTCAGACTTAAAGTGGAAACATTAGCAGAAATTAAAAGGAATACTTTCTTTTTGGCATTGACAGTCGGTTTCTTTGTTCTTTGTGGACTGTACGTGTGCTTTTTACGGGGAGAAAGGAATGGTTGAGAACTGGATAGTGGGAATGGTGGGGGTCGCTTTGATCGTCTATCTATTCATCGTGCTTTTACGGCCCGAAGATTTCTAAGGAGAATTCAATGGCTTCTGAAGAAGGCCGCTCCCATTAGCAGTGGAAGCTTTTCGGCTTCGGGAATCCCTTTCACACTGCTGGTAATTGGAGCCGTGGCCCTGGTCCGCGCGCTGACTTTTCTTCCGGTGCCGGTCCTTAGCCCGGTTGTCGAGCATTTCCTGATGACAAACTCAGCCAAGCTTTTTTGAGAAACGAAAACATGTCCAGAAAAGCATATACTCTTTTCGATCAATCGATTTTGATTCCGGCAATCCGTGATAGCTTTCTGAAGCTCAACCCAGTCCACATGATTCGAAACCCCGTAATGTTCGTAGCCTTGGTCGGCGCTGTCGTGACCATGTGCGAACTATTCTTTCCGTCCCGCCATGAGTCGGTCGGGTTTCTTGTTCAGATATCGATCTGGCTTTGGTTCACGGTACTGTTTGCCAACTTTGCCGAAGCGATGGCGGAGGGACGCGGCAAAGCGCAGGCTCAGACCCTTCGCAAAGCCCGCACGCAAACAACGGCCAATCTCCTGGAGGTGAGCGGCGCCACCGGGTCGGTCCCTGCCGAATCGCTACGCAAAGGCGACTTAGTGGTCGTTAAGGCAGGTGAGATCATCCCGGCCGACGGCGATGTGACCAAAGGGGCCGCAAGCGTTGACGAATCGGCAATTACCGGGGAGTCAGCCCCCGTCATTCGTGAGGCTGGAGGGGACCGGAGCGCGGTTACGGGAGGTACCCGTGTTCTTTCCGATGAAATTGTTGTCCGAGT
>JBEKXG010000575.1:0-3642 GCA_049512295.1 Syntrophobacteraceae bacterium | reverse complement strand
CATAAAAGAACCATGGCGAACGGCCCTGAGCTACCTCGGGAGCATCGACCCGGTGGGCGTCGAGCATAGATTTTCGGACTTCTTGACCGCCTGGCCGGGCCGGGATGTAAAAATAATCCTGCAGATGCTTTCGCGGCGGTTGAATTGTCCGCTCACCTCCTCGTGCGGCCGGCTTTTCGACGCCGCAGCCGCTCTTTGCGGTATACGCCAATCAGTCAATTACGAAGGGCAGGCGGCAATCGAACTCGAACAGGCGATTGAACCCGATGACGGACATTACGAAGGTAGACTGGAAAGCGGCCGGGATTGCATCCTGATTGACCAGTTCCCGATAATAGAGGCATTAATCGAAAATGTGGGACGCGGGGTCCCGGCAGGCAAGATCGCCGCTCGCTTCCACAACGGCGTAATTCGCACTCTGAGCGAAGCGGCAGGGATTGCGGCCCAAAGAACAGGCCTCAATCGTGTCGCCCTTAGCGGTGGAGTCTTTCAGAACGCCTATCTTTCGGAGCGTTTGGAAAGAGATCTCTCGAGGATGGGCCTGGAGGTCTACAGCCATATGGAAGTTCCCGCCAACGATGCGTGCATTTCGCTTGGCCAGGCGTGGATCGGCGCCCGCAAGATCATGGCCGGGTCGATGCGCTTTTGAAAAATACGGTCTTTTACCCCTTCCCATGTCTTTTCTCACGGGATATGCAGCCGTAAATCGTCAAAGGAGCCGTTCCAAATGAAATACCTCGATGAATACAGGGACCCTCAGCTTGCAAAGAGCCTGATCGAAGGACTCCAGCACAGATCTTTTTCGAGGGGGGAGATCAGGCTGATGGAGATCTGCGGCACGCACACGGTCGCCATTTTCAGGTCCGGGTTGAGAGAGCTTCTGCCGCCGGAGATCAAGCTCATAAGCGGTCCCGGCTGCCCTGTGTGCGTTACGGCAAACGAAGACATTGACAGGGCGATATGGCTTGCCCGGCAACCCGGGGTTATTACGACAACTTTCGGAGACCTGGTGCGGGTGCCCGGTTCGTCCTCATCGCTTCATTTCGAGAGGAGCAAAGGGGCGGACGTCCGGATCGTTTATGCCACCCTGGACGCGCTCCAGATCGCCCGCGACAATCCGGACCGCCAGGTCGTGTTCATAGGCATAGGGTTCGAAACCACCGCGCCGACCGTCGCGGCTGCGATCCAGCAGGCTTCGAAGCTGGGCGTGGATAACTTTTCGGTCTTCTCCGCCCACAAGCTGCTTCCACCCGCGATGAGAGCGCTGCTGGAGGCTCACGAGGTCAATCTGGACGGGTTTTTATGCCCCGGTCATGTCAGTATCATAATCGGCGCCGGCGCATATCAGCAAGTCGTAGATAAATATAGAACGCCATGCGTCATTACGGGCTTCGAACCCCTGGATATTCTGCAGGGCATCTCACTGCTTATCGACCAGGTCGAGAGCGGGCGGGCCGCAGTTGAAAACCCTTACAGCCGGGTTGTTACCCGGGAAGGAAACTCTGCTGCGCGCAAACTCATAGACGAGATTTTCGAGCCTGTGGATTCAACCTGGCGCGGAATCGGGGTTATTGCGAAAAGCGGACTCGGGTTTCGCCCGGGGTGGAAGAGGTTC
Organism: Syntrophobacteraceae bacterium; assembly: GCA_049512295.1. GTDB lineage: Bacteria > Desulfobacterota > Syntrophobacteria > Syntrophobacterales > Syntrophobacteraceae > SbD1. The sequence continues at coordinate 2,027 of JBEKXG010000575.1, read as the reverse complement.
GACGCGACCGAACGATTCTCGATGCCTGAGATCAAGGTGAAAGAGCATCCGGGGTGCAAGTGCGGAGAGGTTCTTCGTGGAATCATGACCCCGCCGGAATGCGGCCTTTTCCGCAAAGTGTGCACGCCGCAGGACCCGAAGGGGCCATGCATGGTATCCGGCGAGGGAACCTGCGGGGCTTATTACAGATACCATAACGGATGACTATTGATGAGATGCGCCAGGGGATAACAGAATGGATCCGGAACTAATCCAGCTTGACCAGGGAAGCGGCGGGCGCGCGATGCACGAGCTTATCGACACCCTTTTCATGAGCGCCTTCAAAAACCCGCTTCTGGCCGAAAGAAACGACAGCGCCGTTTTCCAAGTCCAGGACGGACGCCTGGCCATGACCACGGATTCCTACGTGGTCGAACCCATTTTTTTCCCCGGAGGCAACATCGGAAGTCTTGCAGTGCACGGGACGGTAAACGATCTTGCCATGCGAGGCGCAACCCCGCTCTACATTACAGCCGGCTTCATCCTGGAAGAGGGGCTTGCCTTCGGCGATCTGGAAAAAATTGTTGTTTCGATGGCTGAGGCCGCCCGAGAGGCCGGCGTGCAGGTAATAGCGGGCGACACCAAGGTGGTGCCGAGAGGAAAGGCCGACAAGGTGTTTATCAACACGTCCGGAATCGGGATCGTTCCGCCCGGAATCGACATAGGCGGCCAGAACGCCCGGCCGGGCGACGTTGTGTTCATCAACGGCACGATAGGCGACCACGGCATGGCGGTACTTTGCAAACGGGAAGGCCTTGCATTCGAAAACGAGATCAAAAGTGACGCGGCGGCCCTTAACGGGCTGGTTGGCCTGATGCTGGACGCCTTTGGCGGAATTCACGTCCTGCGCGATCCCACCAGGGGAGGCGTGGCGACGACCCTGAACGAGATAGCCGAGCAGTCCTGCGTGGGCATCCGGCTGTATGAGGACGCGCTTCCCATCCGGGAAGACGTCCTCGGCGCCTGTGAAGTACTGGGACTCGATCCCCTTTATGTGGCAAATGAGGGCAAAGTCCTGGCCGTTGTCCCTCCTCAGGGCGCAGACGCCGTGCTTTCGGCCATGAAGTCCCATCCGCTCGGGCGAGGTTCATGCCGCATAGGGGAGATCGTTTCTGACGATCCGGGAAGGGTTTTTCTCCGGACCCGGATCGGGGGGCACCGTATAGTGGACATGCTCCAGGGCGAACAACTCCCGCGTATCTGCTGATTCAACCCTTGTCCGCGCTATTGAACGATTCATCGCGCACAGGGCGCCGGGAGCGCAGCGCGGTCTCGACCCTACATTCGGAACAAGCGATGTTTATTAGAGGCAAATGCATATCAGCCAGAAAAGGGGCCAAATGCCTCCTGTGCGGTAATGGTCTCGACGACATTGCCACCTGCATAGGTATTTGCCCCTCCTGCGTTCGGAATCGGCCGGACGAGAGCAGGGGCCGAATCGAAGAGGTTCACGCCGAATCCAGGGAGATGTTCGGTCTGCCCGCCCGCCCGGCAGCCAATCCTGACGGAATCGACTGCAAACTTTGTTTTTTGCGCTGCAGGCCGGGCAAGAACCAGAAAGGGTACTGCGGGGTAAGACACGGGAGCAAATCGAGCATGCGAACCGATGGCCGGTCGCGCGCCCTTGTCTCCTTTTACTATGATCCTCTCCCAACGAACTGCGTTGCCGACTGGGTCTGCGCCGGGGGCACGGGCGCGGGCCATCCGCGTTTCGCCCACGATTGCGGCCCGGAAGTGGGTTTTTACAACCTGGCCGTTTCCTTTGAAGCCTGCAACCTCAACTGCCTCTATTGCCAGAACTGGTCTTTCAAAAAAGCCCATCTGTCGCCCAGATGGTCCAAGGTCGAGACCCTGGAGGAGGTAGTAAACGATACTACAAGCTGCATATGCTTTTTCGGGGGTGACCCCGGCCCGCAACTCCCGTTTGCCATTCGCCTCAGCCATAAGCTGCGAAAGAAAAACCCCGAGCGAATTCTTCGAATCTGCTG
>JBEKXG010000574.1:0-3649 GCA_049512295.1 Syntrophobacteraceae bacterium | reverse complement strand
CATATCTGTAATCCCAGCGACTGGTATGGGGGATTACCCATTGTTTTCTTCTTTCCGGAACTGGCCGCTTCTCTCTTGCGTGCTTACGCCCATTTCCAGTTGACCACGGGAGAAATACCCCTCGGAATAGGGGATGGTTCCGATCTCGAGAAACCCGAATACCGGGTTATTCCTGTTATGAACAGCATGGTTCATGCTCAACTGGTGGACCGTCTTTGGCAGCGGGATCTCAACCCAGGGGTGTTGCACGAGTTCTACCCCAGCGTGAAGCGGGCCTTGCAATATACCCAAGGGCTGGATCGAGATGGCGATGGCCTGCCCGACTTGGACCCCGATCCGATCGCCAATCACTACTATGGCAACTGGCCATGGCACGGGGCCGCCATCCATGTGGCGGGATTGTGGCTGGCGACCCTGCAGATGGCCGCACGCATGGCTCGGGCGGTCGGGGATTCAGGATTTGCCCAAGACTGTCAGGTCTGGTTTGAAACCGGGAGCCGGTGGCTGGAGCAAAAACTCTGGAACGGGGAATGGTATTTGCTATACCACGACTCCAGCGCCGGCAAGACCTCCGATACTATTCTCGCCAACCAATTGGCCGGGCAACTGTTCGCATACGTACATGGCCTACAACAAATCGTGAGGTCAGACCGGGTGAACAAGGTTCTGACGACCGTGAAGCAACGCCTGGTGCCCGCCACCCCTTATGGTGTGGTCAACGCGCTCCGGCCGGACGGCTCCTTTGACACCAGCGGGAGCCCCCACTCCGATGGAATCTTCACCGGAGAATGCGTTTGCGTCGCGATGACGATGGGATATGCGGGGGATGGGAAGACCGGGAACGAAATAGCTGAGCGGCAGATGCAAAATATCATTTTCCGTCAAGGGGCCGGTTGGGACATGCGCAATATTGTGCACTCGGTTACCGGAAAGATCCTTCACGGCCACTACTTCAATCAGATGATGATCCTGTGGGGACTCCCGCTGGCCCTATCCAAACAGAGCATTCACCAGGCCTGTCAGTCGGACGGGCTCATAGGACGCGTTCTATCCGCCGCACGCGTCACGACTGACTGACCTGCTCCCCGTTCCTGGTCCAAATCATGGGATCAGTTGCTCGGTTGGCGCGTAGGGGTAGTAGATCATGCGCACGAAGACTTGAGTACAAGTCCACCGATTGAATGTGTCTAGAACGTGGCGGTTGGATTTATGGGGGCTCCTGTTCCGCCCTCAACTGCCAAAGGCGCCATGGTCAGAAGGAAATCCCAGCGATTGCGATCGGAGGTCGCATTGCTAAGCCCCTCCAAGTCGCAGCTACCCAGAATTTGCGCGCCCAGCGCTATGATCGTCACCAAGTGGACAGGTAATCTGACACCCTCGACACCAGAGGGCATCACGTCCAGGGCGAGATCGCTTCCAAGGAGCGCCACATCTCTTTCCTTGAACCAAGGCATACAGCAGACATGTAACCCTGCGGAGCCTCGCTCGAAGTCCCATTCGCCCTCCGCCCGCTGCCGCGCCCACCTCCCCGTACGAATGAAAATCGCGTCTCCACTTTCAACTATTACACCCGTGTTCTTCTCCCAAGCCTCTATATCCTCCGGACGTATGGCATGAGCACCGCTGAGATACTTGACTCCAAAGAGTCGCGGGAAATCCATGAGCACGCCCCTGGCAAAGACTCCATTTTACATGGTGATCACCGACAACTTTTCCGCACCGTGTTCAGTAACTTCTTGTTGCGAGAAGCCGTTATACATCTTGCCATTGAAGAAAACATGGCAAAGGGCGTCCAAATGCGTATGGGTGTAACCATGAAATTGAACACTGTACACATCCGGACAGCTTTCAGCCCCCGGCGTCAGGCCTGTTTCCACCATGCGGTGTTCAAAGGGCTGCGAAACCCCAATCTTTACCTTGATCGCGTTCCGGGCGAGGGAGATTGATACACCCTCCTTCACAAGGGTGGCAGCTTTCTTCCTTTTCTGAGGAGTGACGAGATTCAGGGTCCCGAACTGGTCGGCTTCTCCCCACCGTCCCCAATTCGATAGCGCTCGCAGCATCTTTTCGACATCAGCCTTGGTTGTTTTCGTGCTTCCAGAAATGAATGCCATGTCCATTGCCTCCGTAGTCAGGATGTGCAAAAGGAGAAGCTCTATATTTGCAGGGTTGAAATCACTGAATGGCTTGATTTCCGCAAAGTCCTCCTCGAAGAAGGCTGCACTTTTCCCGCTGCTGTACCGAAAATCCTAGACCCCACCGAGGCAACTATCACTTCGCCGTGTACTGGTTTAGCCAACGCACGCAGAGGCAGACTCCTGCAAGGCCACAATGCCTTCCGGCGGAGCCTCGATGGTGAGCACTCTTCTGCCGATTAAGACGTGTACAAAAACATGCGTTTCTTGCACTCCAGTGCAATCTCTGTCAAGTCCCATTCCCAATGTCTGGGACTTAACAACTCGGATGACCATGAGCCTTCGTAGCCCGTAGCCTTCACGGCGGCCACCCAGTCTTTAATGGGGATATCTCCCTCGCCGGGGAGGTATCCGCGGAGTCCCGGCTCGCTCCACTCCTCCCCCTTGGGGATCTTCTTGCCATCACAGAAATGAATCCCATAGATCAACGCTGGGTCTAGTTTCGCGACATCTTCAGGTGATGTCTCTCCGCCGGCCCACAAGTGCCAGAAGTCGATCACCGTACCAACGTTATCCCGACCTGCTTCCTTGATCAGCTCCAGAGTTTGGGAAAGGGAATGGATGGGTGACCATGCGATCGGTTCGATCTGAAACCGAACTCCATGGGGCTTCCCGATGTCGGCAATATCCCGGACATTGCGAGCGGTAAGCTCCAAGACCTCTTTCCAGGGTCTTCCCTCGAGGCCACAGAAGGGCACCAGTTGGATGGTGGGGCAGCCGATCGCTCCGGCTGCCGCGCTGAGTCGTTCGGCTTCAGCCAGAAGCTGTTTACGTGGACTCTCATCCACCCTTTCGACGTCTTTCAACGCGTTGATACACACGGGCCGGACGTTATGTTTCCCGAAGAGTGGTACAAGCTCTTCAGCCTTGAATCCTTGGTCTAAGTAACGCAAAATCTTGGTCTCCAGGATTTCCAAGCCATCGTAGCCTGTTTCCCTGGCAAGCCGGATTTCGGTTACCACATTGCAGTACATCGTACTTAGGCCATGCATGGTGACAATCATGGTACCCTCCTTCAAAATGATGGATATGGCACTGCTCTCGATTCTGTGGCGTCAAATGAGCGTTTCCTGTGTTCAACCATATCGGAACCTGATACCGAAATCCCAGTCGGAGATCTTCGAACTCGATCCTGTCTCGTGGCCTGGAACTTCCCGCGCGGAGAATAGCGGCGAAACTTCAACCTATGTCGATAATTCAGCGAACCAGAAAAGAGAAAGAATGCACTAGTACTACTACGTTAAGTTAAGGTGATCGATTGCACTTGCGAATTCTGCTGCCACAATATGCGCAATTTCCGGTCCAGGTGAACAACAGGCGTTGGATCTCACGGCGCGTCTGTGGCAGGGTCCACCCAGAAGTTTTTTTTGCTCCGCAGTCTTTCCAAGGTCAGGAAGGCGTGTGCCAACATGACCAGGGTGACATGATGGTGCCACCCAGTCCAATTGCGGCCT
>JBEKXG010000573.1:0-3675 GCA_049512295.1 Syntrophobacteraceae bacterium | reverse complement strand
TTTCGCAGAACTCGTGCAGGCCAACATTTCTCTTGTCTTCGCAATGGTTGTTGTCAGTTCGATTCTGGTCCCGTTCACGCTTCCCGCCCTGGCCCATATTTTTGTCGGCAAAGAAATGGAGATTTCTTTTCTCGCCATGTCACGCCTGCTGGGGCTGGTCATTTTTTGCCCGCTCATCCTCGCTGAGATCTTGAAGCGTTTCGCCCCGGGCTTTACCGCAAAACTGTCCAAAGGCCAGTACAGTGTGTCATTGGTTTCGTTTGTGGTCACCAATCTCGGCGTTTTTTCACGATATGCCCCCTTTCTTCGCGATGAACCGTCAACCGTGTTGATCTCTTTGGGTGTCTCTGCGATTTTGGCGGCTGCCTATTTTGTGGCGGGAATGCTGTTTTCCCTGAGACGGCCTTTGCCCGATCACCTTTCGGCGATTATAAGCTTTGGATTCATAAACAACGTGCTCGTCCTGGTCTTAAGCTCCGAGTTTTTCAGCCCCCTGGAAGCAACTGTGGCAGCGATGTACACAATCCCTTTTTTTGGCCTGATCGTTCCATTGCGTCTTTATCAGAAATTGGCCAAAAGGCAGGGTACCCCCTGACCTGTTTCGATTTCAACGTTAATCTGCGGGATTCATTTTTTCAGTCTGGCGACGCTTGGACGCATTTTTCATTTTTTCCAGTAGTGGAGCAAATGGCCCTGATTCACTCCAAACATGACAACTGTTCATAATGAGTGATTCATCGAAATACGGTTGTCTAAGACTCCCGTCTTCTTGCACACGCGAACAGTAAGCGAAGAATCCCTGAAAGGCGGCAGATCTCATCGATAAAAGCAAATTATATAGATGTAAACATCCATTTATACCGCCGAGCACTTGTTTAATATTCTTATTAAACCCCTGTGTCAGTGATACTCCTACAAGTTTATCGCCAACATGTATAAGGTCCCTGCACGCCTCGTGTGGAACTTCATGCATATCTGTATTTATGGATCTGATAATTAAATCAGGTACAGATAGACCCATTCTTACAATGATGTGATGAACGGTTTTGGGATCGACGATCTGAGATAACAAATATATGAACGTCTTGCATAACCTATCATCAATAAGAGTCCCTTCGATAACCAATGAATCATCGTCTATTTCGAAAGTCTTAATTGTGATAGCTCTTTGATGAATTGGGCCTGAATACATATTTCCCTCAATTATAACGAATTCCCCGCCGGGGCGCCGAGACGCTCGGCAAGACTCCTTTCGACATGTTCCGGAACCAGACCCGTTACGCATCCGCCCGATGCTACAACTTCCTTGATGATTCCGGGGCTGGTATATATCCAGCGCATTCCCGTCATTAAATAGAGCGTTTCGATTTCGTCGCTCAGTTTTCGATTCATCAGGGCCATCTGAAATTCATACTCGAAATCACTGACAACTCGCAGCCCTCGAAGGATTACATTTGATTTGACCTTGCGTGCGTAGTCGACCAGTAGTCCCTGAAATGCGTCTAAGTCCACTCGATGCCGATGGGGGTGGTTTTCCAGGGATAACCTGATCATTTCAAGCCTTTCTTCAAGAGTGAAGAGAGGTTTTTTAGCAGGATTGGCAGCAATGGCTATTACGACGCGATCAAAAATCCTCAAGCCTCGATCCAGCAGACCCAGATGGCCGTTGGTAATCGGATCGAACGAACCGGGATACACCGCTATCTTGTCCATAAACCACCTCCATTTACACGTTCTGACGGTGCATCAGCATATCAGATTGAGCAGGACAGAGCCTTAACAAAAGATGAAAGCAGTGCATCGCCATGGATGCCAACCAAACCTGCGGCCGGCCTGATGAGAATTGAAGCGGCGTACCCCCCAAAACCCCCCACTTCGCGCTGGAATGACACTCAGCGCAGTTGATTTCGTGGGCGGATTTGCCTTTTTCAAGAACCGCGTTATCGAAAGGACCTTTGATTACCGGTGAAACAAGCCCGAAGTTTTTCACCCAGTAGGATTCCAGGGATTGAAGTTCTTCAGGATCGGCCTGACCGGCGTATTCCTCGCTCATTCTCTGAAAAGTGGAATGAGAGGTAATTTTAGCCGCCTCCAGCGAAAAACCCGAAAGCACTATAAGGCCGACCATCACCATGAAGGCGATGTCCATGCGGCTTGTCATCGGGCGGCGCGTCTTCCGGATAAAACGTCTGTAAACCGCGAGCGCGATGCCTGAGACGACGAGCGCTCCACCCGCGTCTCTTAGAAACAGAAAAGGATTCAGGGTTGCCGAGTATCCGGGGTAAAAGCGGGCTACCACTAAATTGTCCAGCGCGTGGAGAACCAAGAGCATCGTAAAGCCGCTGTAGATGCACATGTGCATAAACCATCGCAGGGTATCTTCCCTCCAGACCTTCGACTGAAAGATCACCTCCAGGAAGAAAACTCTTACGAGCGTCAGCACTTTGCGGCTGAAAAAGGTTTGAAGGATGCCCCTCAGGGCTGAGGCGACCCGGCGGGAAGTTCGAAGGTCCGTTTTTTCCGGCCCGACGGTGTACCTGAACCAGGCCGAAACCTTCAAGATCATCCCGGCGAAAAAGACGGCCGGAGCTGCAAACAGCACTGCCTTGTGGAACATGAACGACGGCCTTTTCTGTTTGTTCTGTGTATCGGTGCTAAGGTGGAGACAAATCTCCGGTCTTCGATCCAGCGGAATCATATCAAAATGGTAGGGAACAGAGAAGCGTTTGAATAAATGGCAATATCCGGTTTGATATTATTCCTTTCTAATAATGCAAAGTATCGCTTTGAGAAACAATCGCTAAATCTCATCATTTTGCAATAGCAAGAATTAACTAAGAGACTTATGGAGACCTGCGTAACAGTCATCGGAGATCCCACTCGATATTCTCTTCATCTGTTTTCACCCTTGACCGATTCCTTTTCTCACTTTAAATTCAATTTATAGAAGACCAAGAAGAATTGCTATGGGACCTTGATCCTGCATTGAGCTGAAGAGCTGTCAACTCCCGGGACAGAGGAGTCCCGCGAAACTGCCCAAAATGGTCTGACAGGCATTTTCTTTGAGGGTTTTGATTTGAATATCCTATGAATCATGGACCTCGGGCATTGCAGGAGCTTTTTCGGCCGGATACGACCCTCAAATGCGATTCGGCGTCCGCTGGGAGTTAAATTCATGCATTATTCAGGATTTGATATGAGAGAAACAGGATGAGAAGAACGGGGTTGGTTTATGATGAAAGATTCATGCTGCACGATACCGGGCCGGATCACCCGGAAGCTCCCGATAGGCTGACAGCGGTCCTGCGCGGCCTGGAGGAGGCGCACCTTCTCCAGAAACTTATCCCTATCCCGGCCACTGCCGCCAAAATGAAATGGATCGAGAAGGTCCATTCTCCCGAGTACATACACAGGTTCGAGAAAGCCTGCACGCTGGATATAGGCGAACTGGACCACCACGACAACCAGATCTGCCCTCAAACCTACCAGACGGCCCTGCTCGCTGTGGGCGGCATTCTCAACTCAGTGGATATGCTGATGGGGGGAAAGATCGATAACGCCTTCTGCGCGGTGCGCCCGCCGGGTCACCATGCTGAAAAGGAGGGGGCCCTCGGCTTTTGCTATTTCAACAATGTGGCGATTGCGGCCCGGTATCTGCAAATCCAGTGGAACGTC
>JBEKXG010000572.1:0-6866 GCA_049512295.1 Syntrophobacteraceae bacterium | reverse complement strand
GTCCTTATACGCAATCTCACGCCCGTTTTCCGTTGCCCGTTTCCACCAGGCCTCAAAGAGTATCTGCAGGTCCAGTAACGGGACTATTTCACCCTCCAGTTTATGCTTGTAGAACTCAGCCAGGACACGATGGATGATCGCGCCAAACTCCAGGGCATCGGGTCGAGTCTCAGGTTCAAGTTTCAAAATTCTTCCAAGTTCGAAGAGGAGCCCGCAGTCCATGTAATCGTTTATTGCGGATGGAGAGAGGTGGGGCTTTTGTCTCAACTCGCTAAGATTCATAGCGCCTCCTTAGAAAACGAAGTCGGCTTCGTTTTTTGTCCGTCATTTTTCAGAAAACCGCGGGATCCCGCGCTTTTTCCTTTAAGAGGGGCAGAGCAAGCCTCCCCCCTGGCATTTACTCTGCCCATGTCGTGTAGATCATCGAAATGGCTGGTTACGGATTCTACGCAGACTGTTGCAGGAGACGGATGAAGTTGCTTGCCTCAGAGGAGTTGATGTTGGGAAGCGTTGTTCCAAATTGCTGTTGGACCATATTTTCGAGTTCTTGAGCCGAGATATTTCGCCGCCGAGCTAAATTTTCAATGGCTCGGATCTGTGCCGTCGAAGGTTTGGGACCTGAGTTTTCCCGGTTGTCTCCGTTGGGAGGTTCTTCTTTCGAAGATGCTTTTGTGGTTCTCTTCGAATCTTTTTGTCCGCCGTTCCCGCCCGATGATGTGGGTGGACTCTGTTTTTCATTCCTGGTCGCCGGCGCCGCATTGGGTCTACCATTTCCCGATTCAGATTTTGCAGGCTCAGCCTTTTTGGATCTTCCATTGCCCACTTTTTCATCGCCGATTACCTCAGACAGATCACCGAGTTCTTCGAGAGCTGTCATGCCTACATTTGTGAAATCTCGAAGTGCTCGTGCTTTGGCCCTGGTTGCCGCCATTCGGAGGATGTGATTTACCACCATCTGGTTGGTGTTCTTTGGGTTGGCATCACCCAGTTCCACGAAGACCTCTCCCGTTTTGGATTCCACTACGGCCTTAGCAATCGCTTCTAAGCCGTTTTCTTTCGTGGGAAACTGTACGGCTTCGACTGTAATTCCCTGAAGGCCCTTCTGATGGGCAAGATCCAGAAGGCCCGCATAGACAACGAAGTCTCTTCCTTTGAGGTTGATTATGAACCGCTCTTCGAGCTTTGGCCTCTGATTGGTTTCCTGATTCTTTCTTTCCTGAACTGCCATGAGTCATTTCTCCTTTCAGTTAAAATGGGGGATCTTCACTGTCATGGTGGCCGCCGTTCTCGAATCCCCGGCCATCGGTTTTGATGAACTCGATCCTGTTTGCGATAAGTTGAATCGTACTTCTTTGCTGGCCGTCTTCGGTTTCCCACTTGTTGTGATCCAGAGTAGCCGAAAGAAGTATCTTTGCGCCTTTATGGAGGTAAGTCTCAGCGACTTCGGCCGTTTTGTTGAAGCAGACCACCTTTATCCAGCCCGTTTTGTCCTTTGAAAGCCGGAAGGCGAGATTAAATGTGGCTATGGGATCGCCGTTCTGTGAATACCGGATGTCCGGGTCCGCCCCAAGGTTACCCGTCAAAATGCAGTTATTCATTCAGTTCTCCTCCTCTTTTTCAGGGTCAGCCATCCCGAGACATTTTTTGATTTTTTCAAGCAGGGGTTCGTCATGGAGGTACATGATCAGATAGGCGATTAGGGCAAGAAGGAAAACGATCACAACCGCTGCAATCACAAAGAATGATGCCCCAAGAAGTTTTCCGGTCAGCCACAGCAGAACAAGGGTGCCTATTCCCATCAAAACTAGACTGGGCGTACTGAGCTCACATTTATTCATCGGACTTGTATGGTCCTCCTTTCCGGCTTCTGTGTTTTCGTTGAAGGTAGATCAGCAGCACCAGCACCAGCAGGGTGAGCAAGCTTACAATGATTACTGTCAATGTTGCCTCCTTTTGGATGAGCGAATACTCCATTGCCCGGTCTCCGAGAAATGCCAGTGCTGCGATGATGAAGATGGGGATGAGTGGAAATACGTACAGTCGGATTGTCATCACCTCCTTGGAATTTTTTGAAGTTGTTCATTGCCCTGGCGGATCATTTCAGTTCGTCAGGAATCGGGATGGTGTTTAAGTCGCAGCCGGAGCCGGTTTTGCTGCGGTAATGTGAGATGGCCAGAACGAGCAGGGCCAATGAGGAGACCAGGAGTGAGAGGGCGATGAGTCCTATGGCAATTTTGATGCACATGAGATCTTGGAAGATCGAATTTGGGACCATGATTTTGCTGACCTTATCCCCAATGGATTGAAGGAAACTGCCGATGTCCAACGAATCACCTCCTTTCGATGGGATGCGAGATTTGTTCCTATTCCGGCTCATGTGGTGGGAATTATTGAATGAGTATGGTTTGGATCAGGTATTTATATATGTAGAAGCGTCTCCAAAACGAGGTTCTGTTTTACGGATCTCTGATGGCTCCGGTGGGATGCTGATGTGCGGATCATGTATTGAGCGTTTTGATCCCAGGTCGATTTTTAACAGGTTGGCAAGGAAGGATGAGCGGTTAGGATAAGCGCCGAGTGATCTTCACTTTTTGGATATCACTTCATTTAACATGATAAACAGAGCAACGACCACGCTGAACCGGAATGTCCTTGCGTTGACATTCGGCACAATATAGATTACAAAATCAGGATGGTTGACCAAAGTGGGGTTCTGCTCGCGCTGAGAATCGAAGCCCCACCCCACGTCTACCGGCGAAATGCAGCGGACCCGCTAATCCGTGGGATCTCGGTGGAAAGTTGTGCTGCCCGCCGCCGCTCCGTGCCATCTCGGCGGTCCGCTTTTGGTCGTTAGACACATGAATCAGGAAGTTAAGAGACTTATAACTTGTCCTGTATGCAGGGAGGAAATCAGTCAACTGCCATGAGAATCGCAAGCATTAACCTAAATAGATTCAGGAATTTCAAATCATCTGTTATACGCTTCAACGGCAATAGCCTTGTGATCGGCGCAAATGATGTTGGAAAGACGAACCTTTTCTATGCTATCAGACTGTTACTTGACCGGTCTATCCCCGAGACCGAGCTAGAACCGAAAGAATCTGATTTTCATATCGACGCAAAAGGTAATCACGCGGATCGACTCACTATAACCATCAAGCTTGAAGATATCCAGGAGGATGCTGTCATCTCTCGTCTTAAAGGATATGTAAGTGATAAAGGAGAGTGTTTTATTTCCTACAAGGCATCAAGGGAGAGCCTGACGAGTAGCCTGTTCATCGGTCATTCAAAACATGAGCTGGAAGAAATCGAAAGCCGCTATTACCTGAAAAGCATTCATTTTAGGTATGTCGAAAGTAACAGGGATCTGGGTAGCTTTATTCGCAGGGAACGCCGTAATCTTCTAAAAATTACAAAGGATAATCGTGATGACGACGAAAAAAAAGCGGACAACACCCGGGAGGGTAAAATCAAAGAATCGCTTGATGCCGGTTTTACGGTTGGTCTTGAAGCGAAGAGCGTGGATTTTTCAACATTCCTCGACCAGCTGAATCTCGGGGCAAGTACCGGGGGGGTTAGCGTTGGTCTAGGCGGTGATGGCCGGAACAACCAGATCCTACTTGCACTGTGGAAGGCAAAAAGCGAAGTTGAATGCGACCTTGAAGATGAAGCAATTATCTACTGTGTTGAAGAGCCGGAAGCCCACCTTCATCCCCACCAGCAAAGAAAACTCGCGTCCTATCTCACCGATAAGCTGTGCGGACAGGTTCTGACAAGCACCCACTCACCACACATCACCTCAGAATTTGCTCCCGATCGCATCGTGAGACTTCTTGAAAAAGCGGGAGAAACACACGCCGCCAGTATGGGCTGTTCTAACTGTATCGATGAAGCCTGGAAAAAGATGGGGTACAGAATAAGCGTGATCCCTGCGGAAGCGTTTTTCTCGGATGGTGTCCTTCTTGTTGAAGGGCCTTCCGAAGTCCTGTTTTACAAGGCCCTTGCAAAGCAAATTGATATTGATCTCGACTTCCTTAATTTGTGCTTGCTCTCTGTTGATGGCGTAGATTTCCCCATTTATATCAGTATCCTCGATGCGATGGAAATTCCATGGGTCATGCGGACCGATAACGATGTCACAAAAGTTCCTCGCTCAGATCCTGTAAAATACCGTTTTTCAGGCCTTAATCGTGCGTTAGTGATAGCGAACGAGGTCGTATACGAGGATGATGACACGGCTGATCATCCGTCGAAGCTTTCAGCCGAGCACGCAACAGAATCCAAAATCTTGAATCCGAAGGGAATTTATGTTGCCAAAGTCGACCTTGAAACCGATCTGGTCGAAGCACTTACGGATACTCTTTTTGAATTCACCGGTGCCACAAACAATGCAGATGCCATAAAGTACTTACAACACCGCAAAGCGATCAGGATGGGTGAATTTCTTGCACACCATAGCGGTTCCCTGTCCACCCTCGCAGAAGATGATCTAGCCAAACCACTGAAGCATCTTGCCAAACTCTCAGCCATGCGCCGGAGTTAAACGGGGAAATCGGTCATGTCTGAAATCACACTGACAAAAGAACAGAAGAATGTGATTAACTTCAATGGTTCTCTTGTAGCCATAGCCAAACCCGGAAGCGGGAAAACGACTGTTCTTTCCAGACTGATTAAGCGTAAATTACCGGACCTTCCTTGAAGGCCGGAAGAAGAAACTAAAAATACGAAAATAAGCAATTTGCAGGAGGATGACCAGGAGCACAAATCCGGGAAGACCGAAAACACGCACAGTCTCAAACATCTCGAAAACCCCCGTAGTGCCATACGCTCCTGGTTTAAAAAGGGTATTCTGTTTCTGGAAACGAACGGTGCCCTTGCACTATACACTATCGAAAACTCACCGGCTTGCCAGCGTTATCTTAAAACCCGATATACCCATATAGTTATTGATGAATACCAAGATTCGGGCCTTGAGCAACATGAGCTTTTCCTAAAGATGCAATCTCTTGGCCTCACTGCAATAGCAGTCGGCGATCCCGATCAGTCTATTTTTGGATTTTCCAACAAGGACCCCAAGTACCTTTTAAGCCTTTCCAAGAAGAAAGAATTTACAACATTCCCTATTACCAAAAACTACCGCTCCCACCCCTCGATAATCAATTATTCCCTTAAGTTTCTGGATGAGGAAGCTGAATCGATTGAAACAGATGAAACAAGGGTCTTTTACAATCACTGCGCCGGGGATACAGCCAGTATCAGCGCATGGATTGATGAGTGCATTCCGCTCCTTCTCGATAAATATGACGTAGAAAAATTCAGCGAAATAGGCATTTTAGTGCGCGGAGGCAGTACGGGGCGGGAAATCAATGCAAGCCTGCTTTCGAAACACCGGTATTTTGATACTCACCCTCTTGAAAACCATCTTAGCCTCTGGGCCAAAATCTTCGCGGCTCTATTATCCTATCGCTATAACGCTAACCATACGGTCCAGGATATTATCGAGAATTCAGGTACATGCCTCTCCCTTTCCGAGATCAGAAATGTCAAAACACAAATCAGGAAAGTCCGGAAAATTGCAGAGCATGAGCTTTACGACCAACTTGTCGCGATTGCTAGGGCCTTGTTGCCAAAGGCTATTTCCGAAGAAGCTGTTAAATTATTAACAGAATCAGATGTTACCACCTTGCCGGAGTTTTTTAAAGCCGCTGAAGACGATGAAATCCAGATCATGACGCTTCACAAGGCAAAAGGACTTGAGTTTGATATCGTATTTCATCTAGACTTGCATGAATGGGTGTTGCCAGCAAAAAGACCAGGCCCCGGAAACGATTGGGACAATCCTGTATATCCCACATGGGAGCAGGATGCCAACTTGCACTATGTCGGCATTACCCGCGCCCGCAAGGCCTGCTTTCTGTGTACTGCGGATCGGCGAGTCAACAGCGCCGGTGAAGCAAGGCAGGCACATCCATCGGAATTTCTCAGTCTTGATGAGATTGGAAAATTTAGGATTGAAATATGATTCGCGAATCTCAGACGCTCGAATAACTCTTTGCTTTTCTTGAACATTTTTGAAGGTAAACTCAATGTTACCAATGCGAATCCATCGGATATGCCTGAAATGCGTAGATTGCTGTATCACAATTATGTGACGTTTTGGAATTTACAGCTCTCCTGAACTTTGACTTTACAGGGGCACAATCAACCTTTCCGTCCCCATTACATTCGTGAACCTTCCTGGCTTGCCCATCCGGATCGCACGCATCCGATCCATCAAACCGTCTTCCGGCAATGATCTCACATTGGTCGGCGCCAACGTAAAGTCAATGCTGATCCTCTTCTTCCAGACTCACCGGACCAGACATCTTCAGACCGCCGAAATGATGCTTCCTCGCTACATATATAAATATGGGAGATAATAATCCAATCCACCATCTACTTTCAGTCGACTGATCTCACCCCAAATCGGCATCGACAACGACATCATTCCGCGAAGGGAGGCCGAGCATGGTTATTCGAAATCCACCGGGAACAATGAAATGTTCGGAATGTGGAAGCCAGAATGTGAAATCCAAGTGGTCGCTTACGGGTGCATTCCCAGATTGTTAATTTACCAATCATTGTCGAAAGAGGGAAAAAGTGGCGTGATTGATCGTTAACAAGCGGAAGGGCTGGACATTTTGGAGCATTTGAAATATGAGAACGTGGGAAACCAGGTGCAGAGGAGGGGCATATGAGCGTGCTTGTTTTTCCCACAAGGGACGGTGCGGGGGAGCGGGAAGACTGGAGGGCCGAGTATTTACGGTCTTTGAATGCTGTGCTCGACCAGATGGAAGGCGAGGATAAGATGGAAAAGCTTTGGGACA
>JBEKXG010000571.1:0-3690 GCA_049512295.1 Syntrophobacteraceae bacterium | reverse complement strand
AAAAGAGCAACAGAAACGAATGGACGAGATCATTCTCAAAACAGAGAAGGATATCAACCAGAAAGAGGCCGCCCTCGCCTCCATTGCCTCCTCAAAAGAAGAGCTTGACGCCACGAAAGCCGCCCTGGAGGGATTGCAAAAGGATCTCGACCGGATGAGAACACTGAAAGCGGAAGGTCGAGTGGTCATCCGGCTTGCCCAGATCGAGGAGTTGAAGAAGAGCAGCTATGACCTGGAGATGGAGGGCGGAGATATCCTTGAAGTCCCCACCCGCTCTAATGTGGTCAACGTCATGGGCCAAGTCTACAACCCCATCTCTTTCGTATATGTTCCCGAGAGCAGTTCCGTGGGAAACTACCTCAACAAGGCGGGCGGGGCCACCAATGAAGCCGAGGTATCCGAGATGTTCATCATCAGGGCGGATGGTACGGTCTTCAGCCGGCAGCAGGCATCCTTCGGCATAAAGTGGAGCGACGAGGCCAAACAATGGACCCTTGGCAGCTTCATGTCATCCTATCTGGAACCGGGCGATACCCTGGTTGTACCGCAAGTACTGGAACATACTGCCTGGCTTCGGGAGATCAAGGATATCACCACGATCATTTCCCAGATCGCCCTTACGGCAGGCACGGTCTTGATAGGCCTCAGATGATGAGAGAACCTACGAGCGAAATTCAAGATCAGCGGCCGCTTCCTGAAGAAGAGGAAATCAATCTTCTCGAACTCCTGCGGGTAATCGCCAGGCGCAAGTCGGTCATTATCAGGATATGCACTGCTACCGTGATCATAGCGGTCTGTTATTCACTGACACTGAAAAACATCTATACCGCCAGCGCCAAGATCCTTCCGCCCCAGAAGGAGTCGGGCGGGGGCCTTTCCGCACTGCTCGGCCAGGCCGGCGGTCTGGCTGCCCTGGCAGGAGGAATGGGCGGCTTGGGGGGGGGATCGGCCGACCTCTACCTCGGCATCCTCAAGAGCCGTTCAGTGGCGGACGCGGTCATTAAACGACTGAATCTCCAAAAGGAATTCAAGGCCAAAACCATCGACGACACCAGAAAAACACTTGAAGGCGCCGTCAAGTTCAAAGCAGGCAAGGACGGCATCATCAGTATCGATGCCGACAGCAAAGACCCCCAAAAGGCAGCGCAGTTGGCCAACACATTCGTGGACGAATTGGGGCGGCGCAGCGTTGAGCTCAACCTCTCCAAGGCGGGGACAGAGCGCATATTCCTGGAAAAACGGCTGGAAGTGGTAAAGCAGGACCTGCGCAACGCCGAGAACGACATGAAGGCCTTCCAGGAAAGATATAAAACTTTCAAGGCTGATTCCCAGGCCGCCTTGGCCATTCAGGGGATAGCGCACCTGGAGGCGGAGATCATCACCAAGGAAGCCCAGCTTGCCTCGCTTCGCAACACCATGACCGATGAGAACAGCGATGTTAAGACGCTCCAGGCCGGCATTGCCCGCCTCAAGAACCAGCTCGGTTCTATGAGCGGGAGCGGCGTCAGCAATGTGATCCCGGCTATCGGCAATATCCCCGCCCTGGGTTTGGAATACGTCCGCAAATTGCGCGAACTGAAGACGCAGGAAGCAATTTTCGAACAGCTCACCAAACAGTACGAGTTGGCCAAGATCAACGAAGCCAAGGATACTTCTTCACTGCAGGTCTTAGACGAAGCGGTTGTACCCTTGAAAAAGAGCAAACCCAAACGTTCCTTGATCGTGATCCTTGCTGCGGTCACGGCCTTCTTTGCCTCGATATTCATCGTCTTTATCCAGGAATATTTTTCGAAACTCCCCCCAGAAGATGCCGCCATCATTCGTGATATCAGAGATTTACTCCGTTTCAGGCCCCATGACCGCCAACCATCGTAACTCTCCAAAAGTTATCTATGACTTCATCGCCGAAACTGTTGGCTGCCTTTGCGCCAGCGCCACCCTGCTGGTCTGTTTCACAATTCGTGCAGTTCCATTGAGAAAAGCGATCCTTAGCATAATAACGGTCTTCCTGTTGATTCCGGCATTGGGATGCGCGTCTGAAATCGGGGACATATCCATCAACAGTGAAATCGGCGACGGCATTTCGCGTCTGGGTCATGAAACCGTTGAACTGGCCCGGACGCCATTTCAGGTCGATAACGGCAACATCCTCGTAACGATCGGAGTTGGGGGGGCTGTTGGTCTTACGTACGTGTTTGACAAGGACATTCACGACAAACTGCAAGCCAGCAAGGGCAAATCTCTCGACAAGGCAACCGACGCCGGCTCCCAGGCAGGGAATCCTGTTTACCAACTTGGGTTTGCGGCGCTGGTCTACGGCGGCGCCATTGCCGCGGACTCCCCTAAGTGGAAGGAACTCGGGGAGATGATGGGGGAATCGCTCATACTGGCCGACGCTTCAACCCTTCTGCTCAAAGAAGCAACCGGCCGGGGCCGCCCCTACGCCACCCAGGCCAAGGGGGACTTCAAGCCGTTGCAGTTTGAAAACAATTACGACTCCTTCCCGTCCATGCACACCACCAGCTCTTTTGCCCTGGCTTCCGTTTTGGCGGCCACGTCCGAGAGCTTTACCCTGAAGGCCGCCTATTACTCGGCAGCAACATTCGTCGGGTTTTCACGTCTGTACCAGAATCAGCACTGGGCCAGCGATGTGATCATGGGTGCAGCCCTGGGAGAATTGTGCGGACGGATCGTCACCCATTATCATGCAACGGGTCAAAGCGTGGCGATAGTTCCTCAAATCCTTGAGAATGGAGCGGGACTCGCCATGGTGGGAAGATGGTAGTTTTCCCGGTGGGCTTGCAGGCCGATGCCGTTATCTTCGACTTCGACGGCGTTATCGTGGACACGGAGCCGCTGCACTACAAAGCGTTCCAGCAGATACTGGAACCGCTCGGACTCGGTTTTTCGTGGCAGGAGTACGTCGATACCTATATGGGTTTTGATGATCGCGACGCCTTTATGGAAGCATTCACCGCACACGGCAGAGCACTCGATGCCGATACGCTTCTTTCCCTTGTGGAGCATAAGGCGCAGATCTTCCAGATAATCATCCGGGATGGCATCATCGCTTACCCCGGGGTCACAGAACTGATCAAAAAACTGCATCATTGCCTGGTGCCCCTGGCAATCAGCAGCGGCGCTCTGCGTTCCGACATCACTCCCATTTTACGACAACTTGACATAGCCCATTGCTTCGATGTCATCGTAACGGCGGATAACGTCACAAAAAGCAAACCTGACCCGGAATCCTATCGCCTCGCGTTTGATGGACTCAATTCGCGTTCCGGCACTTCACCGGAACGCACCGTTGCCATCGAAGACACGCCTGCGGGCATTACGGCCGCCAAGGGCGCCGGTTTAGCGGTGATCGGCCTCACCAACAGCTATCCAAAAGAATTCATCTCAGATGCCACGGTTATTATTGATTCACTGGAAGAACTTATCCCATTCACCATACATATTAGTGAATAGTGAAAAAAACCGTGAATGGTGAATGGTAAGACGTGAATAAAGACAATTTATCTTGAACCTTCCGTGTTTCACTATTCACGATTCACCATTCACGATTCACAGATTTGCCCTAAAACGCGAACGAGCCCTTCAGGATTAATCCTGAAGGGCTCGTTTGTTATTATTCCCGGCGGC
Source organism: Syntrophobacteraceae bacterium (assembly GCA_049512295.1). Lineage (GTDB taxonomy): Bacteria > Desulfobacterota > Syntrophobacteria > Syntrophobacterales > Syntrophobacteraceae > SbD1. Next base: position 42 of record JBEKXG010000571.1, on the reverse strand, counting down.
GACCTACTTTCCCACACAGCTACCCGTGCAGTATCATCGGCC
>JBEKXG010000570.1:0-3703 GCA_049512295.1 Syntrophobacteraceae bacterium | reverse complement strand
AGCTCTGAGTTTGTTTTCCTGATGCCTATACCCCAAGAAAAAGGAACTTAAACGAATGGACTACGACGACAATCTGGACAGCCTGACAAAAGGTGACCTGCTGGGCCTCTTAAAGGATGCCTCTTTGAACTGGCTCGCCCATGACGGCCTATGGTTTCAGGCGGTCGAACAGGAATTCGGGACAGAAAAGGCCAGTCTCTGTAATCAAAGGGCCATCGCCCAGTATTCGGAAATCGAAGCAAAGAGAATCATGAGACGGATGAATATTCCCGCAAACGGCGGGATAGCCGCTCTGATGCAGGCCTTGAAATTCAGAATGTACCACCTGATCAACAAACAGGATTTCATTGAAGTATCCGACAACCATTGCATATTCCGGATGAGGGAGTGCAGGGTTCAGATAGCCCGGAAAAAGAAGGGGCTTCCTGACTATCCCTGCAAGCCGGTTGGGACCCTGGAATATACGCACTTCGCGTCTGCGGTAGACACACGGATCAGGACGCGCTGTGTGGCTTGCCCGCCGGATATTCATGCCGATGATGTCTGGTGCGCATGGGAATTCACGATTTGAGTGACGCACCCTTTCACGGAAGTGGGGAGACCGACGGCACGACTGGTAATAGTCAACAAAGCTGATGACATTGCCACGGTTGTGGTGCTCATCTTGAATGCGTAGAAGGCGTCCCGCGAACGCCCACCGCGATTGATAGACATGCACAGCGGGACGCCTTACGCCCTGCGGGATTTTCGCGTATTAAGGGACACCAAAGCGGAGCACGTTAACTTCTAACGTGCGCAGCTTTTCGCGAAGCGGGCTTTTGCCTCGTTAAACGCATCGCTTTTTGAAGCGATCGCGATGCCGGTATGGTTAATAAAGACAGTGGGCATTTGTCCCTTCTTGAGTGTAGTTAGTAAGTCTATCTCACGAGGACTAATACGGAGTTGCATTCAAGATGATTCACAAGGCGGCGAGGAGGAGGCGACGCAGGTGTACACCATAGTACGTCGAGGAGGCGACGACGAAGACAACGCAGTGAGCGCTTGAATGCGACTTCGTATAAGAGCATTTTCAGAAAAATGCAAACCTTTATTCAACCCGGAGTAAATCCTTGCAGAAGCAATGAAGGAGGAACCGACCATGACTCAGCAGGTATACAGGGACGTGCTTGAAGTGATGAAAAAACGTGGCGGGCCTTATGCCGGTTCGGACATACCGGAATTCTACGCCATGGTGGAAGAGTTTTTTACACCCGAAGAAGCCGAAATAAACAACGTATTGGTGCGAAAACCCGCTACATATCAAGAAATAGCTCAAAGGGCCCAAAAAAATGAAAACGAAGTCAAAGAGATTTTGGAGAGAATGGCAGATAAGGGATTGTGCGGAGTCCCCATAGTCTCAGGCGTCAGACTCTATCAGGGACTCCCGTTCATGCCCGGCCTCTTTGAGTTTCACTTCATCGGGGGCAGGGAAACGGAGCGTGAAAGAAGGATTGCGGAACTGATCGGCGCATATAGAAAAGCCCACGATGCTGCAGAAGGCTTTGAAAAAATAACCTACCCGGTGACGCGGGTCATTCCCGTTGCCAGAACAATCAGGGCCGATAACGTCATTCATACCTATGACCAGGTAGTGACCTACATCGAAAAACACGACTGCATCAGCATTGGCGCCTGCTTATGCCGGCAATCCGCGAAACTGCGAGGGGAAGATATCCACGGAATGCCGACAGAAGCCTGCATGTGGTTCGGAAAAATGGCTGAACACATTGTCGAACGATTTGGCGTGAGGCGGGTGACAAAGCAGGAAGCTAAAGACATCCTCGACCGGCTGGAAGAAGCCGGTCTGCTGCACTTGAGCCGCAACACAACCGAGGATATCGACTATATGTGCAATTGTGACCGCTGGCACTGCGAGGTGGTCACCAATGTATTGAAACAACCCAAACCCGGCTTGGTTTTCAACTCGGGATTTCAACCGGTCTTTGATGCGGAGCGTTGCGTATCGTGTGAAATCTGTATCGGACGGTGTCCCCCTGAAGCGCTGACAATGGGCGAGGATGATGTGCCGAAGATAAATGCCGACCGCTGCTTCGGGTGCGCCGTTTGCGCCTCAGGATGTCCTGAGGAGGCAATCGCAATGGTAGCCAAACCGGGTTTTCCCATTCCGCCGAAGGACGTGAAAGAACTGGCAGCAGCGCTAAAAAGCAGTGCAAAAAGTGACAAGGGATGAACTCTATTGCAAATGAGTCGTAGCGCTGACACTCTGCTTGAGAATGGGAAGCAGGATCAGGCGAAAAGCAGGCTGACGGGGGCATAACCCTTTTGCTTCCGTATGCCGGAGCGGCCGCCGTTCAACTTCTCGTTGGACGGCCAGGGAGAATGAGGAGACCCGATGAGCGCTTTCATTTTTTCAAAAAAAGGGGACCACGGGACAACCAGCCTTCTCAACGGAGAGCGCATCTCCAAGGCCAGTTGTAGGCCCGAGGCATACGGGACCCTGGATGAGGCCAGTTCAGCCCTCGGACTCGCAAAGGCCTTTACTCGTAACGAGGCCGTGCGGGAGATGATGCAGACAGTTCAGGAGGACCTGGTCGTCCTTGGCGCCCAGCTCTCCGATACGGGACACGACCCGAAATATACCATCGGGACTCAGAGAACTCAAAGGCTCGAAAACTGGATCGCCAGCCTCCAGGAGGAGGTCCCCCTGCCGCGCCAGTTCATTTACCCGGGAGCAAATCCCGCGAGCGCGTCGATCGATCTTGCCCGCACCTTTATCCGAAGGGCCGAACGCCTGACCGTGGCGCTGAAGGAGGCCGGTGAACTGGACAGTCCCGAAGTCCATTCATATCTGAACCGCCTGGCCGATTTTCTCTTCACGTTGGCGCGGTACGCTGAAACCATCGCCAAGCATTTTTGATTCCGATATGGTTAATTCATGGAACGCTTCTTTGGTTTTCAGTGGAATGTATCTCTAAACGCAATGGGAGTGCCAATGGCGGAAATGGATAAATCAGAGAAAATCAGTTTGGTTCCTCTCGACGCCAACCTGCAGTAATAATTACCTTATCTAAAGTGATGACAGTCGTTTCACCGGTTTGAAAAGGGTATCTCACGTATTTCCCGGAGATGAGTAATCGGTGCACTGTGCTCTGCACACCATTTGGGGTGCGGTCTTGCTCATATCAAAGAAAATTGTTTTTTATGGTATTTTTTGCTATAAAAGCATCGAGTAGGATAATGTGCTTTGTTCCATCTTGCCCTATCGGCTCTTTGTCGGGTTTGCGAGGACGGGTAATGATCGGAATTAAAGACCTCCTGAATGAGGAAGGCAAAGAGTCAGTAGGCTCCGGTGGGGCGGCCATTTGTCATACGGACGGCCTCACTTTGACCCGGGCGTGAATCGAACCTGCGAGCAACTGACCGAAATTCAGGAGAGGGAAGTCATTGGCCGCTTGTTTTCCGACCGCTCTGCTTTGCTCGCATTCAATAACAAAGCTCAAATTTCCACTCTTGCGTTATAAGCATGGTTGCCAGTGATACGAAAAAGGGCAACTGCTTCAATGAGAGCTTGAATTGTTTCTTCATAATTCTTCACAATGATCTCACTGACCATTTGCTCGCGAGGTTCTTTCCCACACTCTTCACGCTCGTCATCTTTCATGGTCGGTTCCCAAGAAGGTGGTCTGTAGAGATTGTCATGTGG
>JBEKXG010000569.1:0-3722 GCA_049512295.1 Syntrophobacteraceae bacterium | reverse complement strand
CGATGAAGGAAGGCGACCTGAGTGAACAGAGCCTCCTCGAGGCCAGGGTGACCGAACTCATCAATGCAACTGGGGTAGGCCCCCTGGGGTTAGGCGGTAAAACGACTGCTCTGGGAACTTTTCTGAAAGTAGGCCCTATGAGAGCAAGCGGAGTCAGGATTGTCAGCGCAAGACCGTGTTGTTGCTTTGAGCCTCGCAGGGCCACCATGACGATCGAAGGTTAGCTTTCGCGCCCAGAGGCAGGCGGATCGATCATCGGCGGCAGAGGCTGATTGGGGAAGGGAATTGAGATGGCAAAGCTTTTTGAATATCAGGGCAAAGAGTTGTTAAAAAGGGGAGGAATTGCGACGCCCGCGGGTCGTAGGGCTACCTCGAAACAGGATGTTGCCGATGCGGCTCGAGGGCTTGGAGGACCGGTTGTCATAAAGGCGCAGACATGGACGACAGGCAGGGCCCAATCCGGAGGAGTTCTCTTTGCGGATAGTCCGGATGAGGCGGCCTCAGCCGCCGAAAAAGTCATCGGCGCACGGATAAATGGGTTCAGCGTACAAGAAGTTCTGGTCGAGGAAAAACTCGATATAGATCGGGAATTTTACTGCGGCATGATCATCGATGATGCCGCTCAGTGTCCAATCCTCATCTTCAGTTCCAGGGGAGGCACGGGCATCGAAGAGATCGCCCGAACCTTTCCGGATTCCTTGGTGAAGTATCCTGTCGACGTGATCAACGGTATAAGAAACTATCATGCGCTGGATATCCTGAGGATGCTCGATATCCGTGGAGAACTGCAAAAGAAGCTCGGTTCGTTCCTTGCAGCTTTTTATCGTACATGCAGGGGCGCTGAAGCGAGGTCCGCCGAAATCAATCCTCTCGTTCTTACAAAGCAGGGGCAGATTGTCGCTGCCGACTGCCACATCGTTATCGACGACTATGCGGTTTTTCGCCATCCGGAGTTGGGAATCGAGATTGCCCGCGAATTCGACAGACCTGCCACCGCTCTGGAAAGAGTCGCCTATGCGGTGGAGGCCAAAGACCATCGCGGGACCTTTTATTTCTTTCAAATGCAGCAGCAGACAGATGTTGGAGAGAGATTGGTCGGTTTCCATGGAGCGGGCGGAGGTGGTTCAATGATGTCCATGGATGCACTGACCGGCAAAGGATTCAAACTTGCCAATTTCTGCGATACGAGCGGCAACCCTTCAGCTTCCAAGGTCTATCGGGCCGCCACAATAATCCTTTCTCAGAAAAACATAGGCGCTTACTTTGCTTCGGGTTCGGGGGTTGCGAGCCAGGAGCAGTTCCATTCAGCAAGAGGGCTGGTCAAGGCATTCCGGGAGAAGCGTCTGAGCGTGCCCGCCGTGATTCGCCTCGGGGGTAACTCTGAGCAACTTGCCATCGAGATACTTCACACTTACACGAAAGATTTGCCGTGCAAGGTCGAAGCCTACGGCCGAGATACGCCGGCGGTCTTCTGCGCGGAGCGATTGAGGCAGTTAGTGGACTCATGGGATTACGGCCGGCCCGAGGATAACCCCGAACCACGCTCCTTGCTTCCTTCCGATTCTTACGGGTTTGTCACCATCACCGGGAAAATGACAATCGATCACGCCAAGTGTGCCGATTGCACTGGAAAACCATGCATAGAGGCGTGCTCTCCCAAAATTCTTAAGATCGAGGAGGGCAGGCCGGTTTTGGCGATTTTCCCCCAGGATGCGGCAAAGGGAAAGTGCACCGAATGTCTTGCTTGTGAATTGGCCTGCGAGTTTCATGGCAACGGCGCCATATACGTCGACCTTCCAATTCACGGCTTGGATGAAGCTGTAAAGAGCGGAGAGTAAGTCATGTCCATTCTGATTGATGAGAAGATGAAGGTGGTGATTCAGGGGATCACAGGCAGAGAAGGTTCGGTTCGCGCAGAGCTCATGAAGGACTACGGCACCAGGGTGGTCGCAGGTGTAGGACCCGGGAAGAAGGGGCAGACCGTCCATGGTATTGCTGTATACGATACGGTGAATGAGGCGTTGGAGAATGAAGGGCCGATCGATGTGAGCGTCATTTTCATTCCCGCAGCACTGGTCAAAGATGCGGCCATGGAGGCCCTTGACGCGGGCATCCGGACGTTAGTCATAGTCCCGGACAGAGTCCCTGTTTATGACGTTTTGGAGATTGCCTGGAAAGCCAAACAGAAAGGAGCCAGATTCGTCGGACCTAATACCCTCGGAGTAATAAGTCCCGGGAAGGCGGTTCTGGGAATGATCGGCGGCCGGGCACAATCGGCCCGGGAATGGTTCAAACCGGGGCCGGTCGGCGTGACCTCGAGGAGCGGCGGGATGACTTCCGCCATCTCATACTACCTGAGTCGGGAGGGAATAGGCCTTAGCACGATAGTCCACGTTGGCGGAGATTCTGTCGTCGGCGTACCTCATCCCGAGACTTTGCGCATGTTCGAGAAAGACCAAGAGACCAAAATGGTGGTGATGTTCGGAGAGATCGGCGGCTCTCAGGAAGAAAGAGCGGCCGACCTTATCGAACGTGGAGAATTTACCAAGCCGCTCGTTGCCTACATCGGCGGGGCCAAAGCCAAGTCGGGGACCCGGTTTTCTCATGCCGGAGCGATTATCGAAGGAGGGCGCGGGACCCACGAAGGGAAAGTCAAAAGGTTACGTGAAGCGGGCGCTTACGTCGTGGATGATTTCGACAGCATACCCAGGGTTTCCCGGGAAGTGTTGAAAAAGATCAATTAATGCAGCTTGCGAGGCATGATTATGAGAGACGAGATTTGGAATACATCGATTACCAAGGTAGAGCCAAATAGGCTGACCGTCAGGGGCTACAGAATTGATGAGCTTATTGGCAACATTACGTTTGCGCAGGCTGTTTTTCTGACGATCAAAGGGGAATTACCCGACAAGCGTAAAGCAAGTATGCTGGATGCTATGCTGGTTGCCTCAATTGATCACGGTGTTACGCCTCCATCCTGTATCACGGCCAGAACGATCGCTTCGACCGGTTCGCCCCTCACTGCGGCGCTTGCAGGCGGCATACTTGCCATATCGAAACATCACGGGGGCGCCATTGAAGATTACATGAGACTGTTCCTTGGAGCGGTGGTTCGAAAGAGACAGGCCAATTTGACGGAGCGTGAACTGGCAGAGGTGCTCGTTCGGGAGAGTAAGCAGGCAAAGAAGAAGCTGCCAGGTTTTGGACATCGTATCCACACGAATGATCCGAGGACCTCGAGGCTCTTCCAGATCGCATCCGAGCTGGGTTTTGCCGGTGAATACGTCGCCATGGCTGACGCCCTTGCAGATGAAATCGAAAGAAGCAGCGGCAAGAGGCTGCCCATCAACGTAGATGGGGCCATAGCCGCTCTGCTTTGCGAGATGGACTTTGCTCCCGAGCTTGCCAATGCGTTCTTTATCATAGCGAGGATCCCCGGGCTGGTGTCCCACATCCACGAAGAACAAACCGAAATGAGGCCCATGAGGCACATAGACACCATGAAGCACGTTTACGATGGACCGGAAGGAAGAAAGTTGAGAGAGGCTCCCTGATGGTGATTTCGATATCCGAAACGACTTTTGATGGCTCATTTGCAAGAAAATTGGAGAAGATCGCCGGCATCGACATCTTCAAGTGCATCCAGTGCGGCACCTGTTCCGCTGTCTGCCCAATGGCCGATCATATGGACATTGTTCCACGAAAGCTGATCCACATGTGCC
>JBEKXG010000568.1:0-3728 GCA_049512295.1 Syntrophobacteraceae bacterium | reverse complement strand
AGCGCGCTCCCGGGGCAGAAACAGCGTGCCCAGTTCTTCGCCATCGAAAAGTCGCAGCAAAACATCTCTTTGCTTCCCCGCAGCGATTATCATCGCAATGCCCGAAGCCAGGCATTTGCGGGCCGCGTTCACTTTGCTCAGCATTCCGCCCGTGCCCACCGATCCAGGCTCCGGAGTGGTGCATGCCAGGACCTTGGCGTCCACCCGGTGAACCATTGGAATCAGTCTGGCTGACGCATGAAGCCGGGGGTCGCGGTCGTAGAGCCCATCAGTGTCGGTCAGGTTTATCACAAGGTCCGCCCCGACAAGCCCTGCAATAAGCGCCGAGAGGTGGTCGTTGTCCCCGAACTTGATCTCTTCGACGACTACGGTATCGTTTTCGTTGATAATAGGAATGATTCTCCAGGAAAGGAGCGTCTCGATCGTATTGCGCGCATTGAGATACCGGAGGCGGTTGGCAAGGTCCTCACTGGTGAGGAGCACCTGGGCCACAAGCAGATCGTACTTGTCAAAGGCCGCCTCCCAGGCTTCCATGAGAGCGCCCTGGCCGACTGCCGCCGCAGCCTGCTTGTGCGGAATCGTCCGCGGGCGCTCTGTAATGCCCATCCTGCGCATGCCGGATGCGACCGCGCCGGAGGATACGACCATGACGTCCATCCTGTCGCTCTGTTCCCGGAGTTCCGCAATCTGGTCGCTAAGGCGGTGAATCATGACCCGGTCAAGCCCTTTAGGCCCCGTCAGAACAGCGCTGCCTACCTTAATCAGAATGCGCCTGCATCGGCTGAATACTTCCGCTCGCTCCGTGGACTTGTCCATAAGCTGGATTGGATCCCCGTTTGAATGCCAGAGAATATCAATACGTAAATCCCCAAAGCTTATAATCATATTCCGAAAACCTGTTTTTTACAACGAGTTCGCCGGAATGCGATCCAGGAAATTAAAAAGAAGCTCGGGCTGTTTTGAAAATTTTTCGATGTAAGAAAAGGATTTTTCGTACTGGCGGTGTCAATCTTAAGGATGCTCCCCCCTTTTCGGAAGTGGGGAAGCGGGGAAAAGGCGGACACGGCGTCAAAGCTTGCTGCCGTTTATGCGGGTCCGTCTCCGGGCTTCAGTGTCAGTGTCTATCATGCCCACCTTAGAATGGTTTCATTTAAATCCTGTGAATCCTGTTAATCCTGTCCAAAGAAACCAATGCCGAGAGTTGGTCCGACCCGATGCCGCAAGGCCGTCAAAAGGCGCGGCAAGGCTGTCGTTACAGCCTGCTGGAGCAGCGACAGCCATCAGGGTTTTCAACCGCGCCTGCCATCGTTTACTCAGGGGCACGTTTGACTACAGAACTGAGGGTCAGGGACATCCGTGTTACTGCAAGCGTCTGCTATGTCGGCATCCTGTGGGCTCAGCGCTACATTCCATGACGGCGTTTTCGGAAAGCAGCATGATCCCGGCCTATGGTCCACGTCGTAGGCCGCGAACTGGGTGCTATTGCCAAGCGTTATCTTGAATCCAATGCAACCGGGCAACTTCCCCGGCGGTCCTGTGAACTGAAACAGGGGGCAATCGATGTCCTTTCCGGCTATATTCTGGCAAATGCGCTGCGATTCTTCGTACAAAGGATCGTTCGCGTCCAAAGAGGATTGACACGTCGCGCCGACCAGTTTACAGAAGTCATTGGGCTTGCAGTAATCCGCGGCGGTTGCGTCAAAATCGGTTTTGAACTCGGAGAAGTCTGTGCTCACGGTCACGACACCGTTCTTGATCGTTGGCTTCAAGCCATTCCATGTGACGCCTTCCTGGAACTTGAAGGCGTCGTTGCGAATATCGACGCGTACCGGTGTTATGTATTTGCCCGGATTCGCATTGAACTCCTGGTCGGTGACGCCGCTCCCGATATAGATCTGATACTTCTGCTTGGTCAGCTCACTGGCGTAGACGAAAAAGACATAATAGCCGGCCCCCGGCTCGAAGACATTGAGCGAGGTTATGGGGACGGGTCCTCCGAGGCCCTTCTTTTGCTTTGCTGCGCTCACGGTCGTATCCATGTAGTACGTACCATTGTTTGCCGTAAGCATGCTGCGCTGAGAAAAGCCCATCCCCATCATGGGAATGGTACGGTTGTTATCCCCGGGCGTTGTAATCAATTGCCGGGACAGTGGCACGCCATAGCAACTCGGGTCTGTGCAAGATTCACCCCACGTCGCACCGAGGCACGTCTGGGCAGGCTCGTTTACGTGCACGGGACAATCCCCGTTTCTCGCGCAGGGCTCGTTATGGAGCGAGCAATGCCCGCCGCAGTTTTTTGCCAGGACGCAGGCCGGATACACGACCGTCGATACATACTGATAGGGACTGGTGTTGGCGGTCCCCCCTGTTGTCGTTACGCTGTTCGTTCTAATGTCAAAAGAGGCGCACTCGGGCGCTTGGACCGGGGCGGTGAAGAAAGGATCCAAATTCACAGATATGGTTTCCCCTTCGGCGGGTGTGGCGGGACTCAGTAAGCCGGTAAGTGAGCCGTCGTCGTCGTTGAGCACCGTCTGGCGGTCGACGCCGGTGAACCCGGTGAATGTCTGATTCTTCGTTGTGGTGGTGGTAGGGGTTGGGTCATAGGTACAATAGTTCTCTTTGACCTGCGCCAGGTCCGATTCAAACGTACCCGGTTTCCACAGCGGTTCGATGACGAGATGGCGGATGTCGACATTATTGAAGTAGAGATTCCTCGAATGAAAGGCGGGAGGGTAGTAAAACCCATTCGGCTGCTTCCAGCCAATGGCTGCGTTCGGGAGAATACAGTTCCGCTTTGACCGCGTTGGCCCGCTTCCCTGATCGATGGGGATGCCGAGGGCTGCCGTGTACATCCAGCCGGTGAGGCGGGGGCAACTATCCGGTGTGCACTGCTTGCTCAGATCAGTTTTGGTGATGTCGAGATAGGCATTTGAGTCCTGATAGTTCGGTCCGTCATAGACGTTGAACAGCCGCTGCTGCATCGAAAAATTAGAAATCGGCATAGTGATCCCCTCTCGTTTCGAAAGACAGAAGAGGGACCTGTTGGTGGTGTTGTCGCAGGAGAGCCCTTTGATTGTCATGTCCGTGCTTATGAGGGGGTTAAAGGGTCCGGCGTTCGAGGCAAGGGGATTATCCTCCACCTTCTGGGTATTCCCGATAAAAACACTGCGTATAGCAGTCTGCCAGTTTCCCGGGATGACACTCGACAACGTATAGTCACCGCATGTGACCAGACCGAGTCCGCCGTTTTGTGAGTCGGAGAGCACGCTATTGCTGAGCAGCATCCACTTGCCGCGCAGCCAGATTGCGGCAAAATTCTTCTCAGGCCAGTGGAAGGACGACGTGTAGCGATCGAGAACCGTGACCGGGCAGAAGTCGCGGGCATCGAACGCCGCCCCCGGGCTTTGCACGCCGCACGGCGGCGTTTGAGTGCAATTCGCCGTGCAGGTATTTACTTTAATATTCGGTGGGTTACACTGACTGTCCGTCGTGCACGGCTGCCCCGGATTATTAGAGCAGGTTCCCGTGCACAGGGTGGGTTGACGCAGCCCGCTCACCCGCGGATAATAGTCGGGATTCGGGCCGGGCGCCAGCTGGTTGTTTATCGGGCCCAGATCGGCAAGACCGTTACAGGCATCGGTCGCCTGGACTGTATTAAATGACAACTGCGCCGAGGAGCAGTAGTTCCCCACAAACTTTTGCAGTGGGGCTCCCCCGGGCAGGGTCTT
>JBEKXG010000567.1:0-3731 GCA_049512295.1 Syntrophobacteraceae bacterium | reverse complement strand
TGGACCTGGGGCTGATAGTAAACCAGGAACTCCTGGCGGTCCAGCGCCTTCCTGAGGGCGTTCTCAAGTGAGAGTCTCTTCAGCGATGAAGCGTTCATCGCTTCGGAATAAAACTGGTAATTATTCCTGCCCTGCTCTTTGGCGCTGTACATCGCGGCATCGGCGTTTTTCAGCAGTGTATCGGCGTCTTCCCCATCCATAGGATAGACCGTGATCCCGATGCTCCCGGTAATGAATATCTCGTGGCCGGCTATAACCAAGGGTCTTGATACAGTGTCCAGGATACGTTTTGCTACGTTGGCCGAGTCCTGGACATGCCTTATCTCCGGCAGCAGTATCGTAAACTCGTCTCCGCCGAGCCGCGAAACGCTGTGCGAAAATTGCGCCTCTACATGACGGGCCGCTTTATCGCTTTTGCGTACGCCTTCCTGTATCCGCTCGGAAACGCTCTGGAGCAACAGGTCTCCCACTTTATAGCCGAAAGTGTCGTTTATTCGTTTGAATCTGTCCAGGTCAAGAAACAGCGTAGCAACATAGCGCCCGTGACGCTGCGCATGAGCAACAGCCAGAGCCAGATGGTCCTTGAAAGAATTTCGGTTGAGCAGTCCGGTCAGGATATCGTAATAAGCCAGGCGAAATACGCGCTCCTCGGTTCTTTTTCGCTCCGTGATGTCGCGTACTATCGCCAGGGCTTCATCTTTTCCGCTGCCTACAATTCGCCATTCATAATGCCGAGCGTCTTCGCCAACCTGGAGTTCATGTTCCAAAAACCGCATCCCCCCAAGAGTGAGCGCCATTTCCAGGTTTTGCACAATCGGCCGGGCAACACCATCGGGAAATACTTCGTTGATTCTCTTAGACAGAAGTCTGGCCGGGGAAAAAACCTCGTCAAAACCGTTCTGTTCTCTCAGTTCCAGGATCTCGCCGCCCCTGGTTATCCGAAGCAAAAGGTCGGGCAGGGCATCTATCAGCGCCCGGTTCTTCATCTCGCTTTTTCTGAGATTCTCGCTCACGAGGCTCGAACGCCACATGTAGCGCAGTCGATGCTGAAAAATAGCCCAGTTGATCGGTTTGGTGATAAAGTCAGTGGCGCCGGCATCGTAGGCGCGGTTAATCGACTCCATATCGTCCAACCCCGTCATCATCAGCACAGGAATGTGCCGGCCATCCCCAGACCGGTTTCTTATCTCCCTGCAAACGGCAAAACCGTCCATGCCGGGCATGACTACATCGAGCAGCACTATGCCCGGTTTGAAGCGCTCAAAGGCGGACAAGCCCTCAATTCCGTCCGAGGCCTGCTCGACGTTGAAGCCTGATTCCTCGAGCAGGGCGCGTGCCAGCAGCCGAGCCCCCCGGTCGTCATCTACGACCAGGGCAACCGGACTTTCATTCTGGCTTAACAAATCATTCATCAAGCCCCCTTTGCATCTCGAGCCTCAGTGCCTCTTTTGCCTTATCGTATTCCAACCGAATCTGAAAAATCAGCCAATCGCCGCCCCGAACGGAGTTTCTTCGAGCGATATCTTCGACCTGCCTGCACATTGCGGCAAGCGAGAGCGCCCCGAGGTTGGCGCTGGCCGATTTCAGCGCATGCGCAGCCCGGGCCATACCGTTTGCGTCACCCGCATCCAGAGATTCGCTTAGTCTCTCGATTAGAACCGGGGAGTCATTCAAATAAAAGCCGATAACCGCGGAAAGCAATCTGGAGCCATCGGGTCCCAGGGACTTTATTCTATCCAGACTCCTGCGATCCAGATAATCCCCACTGACGATTTCCGATGGTCCCGATTCCGCCCGGAACCCTTCGGGGCCCGCAGTTGAATCCCGGGCCGGGTTTCTTTTTGACCGCTTCTCCAGCATACTGGAAAGCTCGCGCATCAGGAAAGGCTTGCCCAGAAAGTCATCCATTCCCGCATCCATGCACCGGAGGCGGTCCTCATTCGATTCGTGCGCCGTCAATGCCACGATCGTAGTCCGGCACCCTGCCCGCTTCTCCCGTTCCCTAATTATCCGGGTCGCTTCAAAGCCATTCATAAGGGGCATCTGGCAGTCCATAAAGACAATGTCGTATACGGTGGATTCCATCCGATCGATCGCTTCATGGCCATTGGAGGCCACATCGACACGACATCCAAAGGTCTCCAACATCGTGCGCCCGACTTCCTGGTTCACAGGATTGTCTTCTACAAGAAGCACGTAAGAGTTGAGTGCCATTTTCAGTTTCCTGACAGAATTTTCGCTCAACCAGGGTTTACCTCACAAGAACAGGCCCCGGCCTCATATGACTTAATCGGAATCCGCCGAAAAATCTTGAACGCTTATAACACATCGATTGCAAACCTAAAATTCCAGCAAACGAAGTAACTGGTTCTAATCACAGCATATTTTTATCGCGCAGCCCACAAGAAAAAAACCTGCAGACAGCACCGTACAGTATATCGGGCGGCTCCCGGTTTGATTTATGCCTATAGTAAAATTTGTTGGGCAGACCTGATTTCACACCGCTTGGAACTATATTTTTCCTGCTCCACACCTCTCGGAGCGTGGAGTTCTTGAAATTAAATCGCGGTTCGTGTTTATTATGGCATATCCACAGGGAACCTTTTGAGGATAACAGCCATGATCGAACTGCTTCAAGCGCTCCCCATTTTTTCTTCACTCAAGAAGAAAGAAATTAAATTCCTGGCGGAGATTGCCAGGGCGGTTGAGTATCCCCCCAACACCATCCTTTTGCGCGAAGGCGACCATGGGAACTGTCTGTATGTCATCGTGGAAGGCCGGCTCGAGATTGTAAAATCGCTTGGCACGGCCGGCGAGTACATTCTTGCGGTCCGCGGTCCCGGCGAGTATATCGGAGAAATGTACCTTTTCAACCCTGCACGGGTGAGGACTGCCAGCGTAAGGTCCCTGAGCCGGGTGCAGTTGTTGGCAATATCCACGGAAGACTTTCAAGCTCTTTTGAACCTGCGACCCGAGTTGGAGTATGCATTGGCGTGCGGGATAACTCAGCGCCTGCTCGACACCGAGATGAAGCTTCTTCGCACAATTGCCGAGAAGGACCGCAAATTGGCCCATGCACTGACAAGAAACCAATTCCACCAATCATATGATGTCGGCGATCTCAAACCACATCATGGCTTGGAAGAAGAAATTATAAAAACGGGGGCGGGGATTGGAACTCTTCCGATTCGGATCAGGACTTTCGGAAATTTCGAGGTTTTCCGGGGTGAAACCCGGATACCGGACCAGGACTGGAAAGCAAGGCCTCCAAAATTGATGTTAAAGGCGCTCATCGTCCGTGGAGGCTCAGGAGTACCGAAGGACCTGCTCATTGACGATCTCTGGCCGCAAGCATCCCCTGATTCCGTCGAAGCCCAGTTCAAGGTGACTCTGCACCGGTTGCGGCATGCTCTCGAACCGTCGATGGACAAATCCAGCGGCTCATCCTACGTGGTCTTAAAAGATAATCTGGTCTCTCTCAGAAAGGATCTTTGCCGCACGGACCTGGATGAATTTTTGTCTCTGCAAAAGCAGGGAAAAAAGGCGGAACAAGCGGGAGACGACACTCGAGCCATCCTTTGCTACAGGTCGGCAATCGATGTGTACAGCGGGGATTTCCTCGCCGAGGACATCTATGAAACCTGGGCCGAACTTAAAAGATACCAACTGCGCACTATGTACATCGACCTTTTGTACCGCACGGCCGCTTTGTACGAGGGGCAGGGCAGGTC
>JBEKXG010000566.1:0-3768 GCA_049512295.1 Syntrophobacteraceae bacterium | reverse complement strand
AATATCGAACACGACCCGCACGGTTTGCGGCTCACCTGGCTCAACAGTTGCCATAACCGGGGCCTGATTGTAGCGGACCTGCACGGAGCAGCGCAGCCGCTTGAATCCGGGCGTCAAAGCGTGCCAGCGGACGTCTGAGGCTATCAGCCCCTGGGCAGCCAATCCTTCTTTTCTGGTCGTGAGAATGACCGCAGCACTCTCCGGATCAATCGATTTCACCCATGCGGCGGAACCCAGGGCCACCCCGAGCCCGCGCCGCTGCCCGACTGTGAATCGGTGAATCCCTTCATGCATACCCAGGAACCTGCCTTCTTCATCCATAAGCGGCCCAGGTTTTAAGGCTTCGTTGAACCGTTGCCGCAATACCTCCGGATAAGCTGTCCCCTTTGCGGCGAAACACGCATCCTGGCTCTCATGTCGATCTGCGTTCCCCAAACCCATCTGCCGCGCCATACTGCGAACTTCATCTTTGGTGTGCAGGCCGACCGGGAACAATGTCGCCGAAAGCGCCTC
Source organism: Syntrophobacteraceae bacterium (assembly GCA_049512295.1). Classification (GTDB taxonomy): domain Bacteria; phylum Desulfobacterota; class Syntrophobacteria; order Syntrophobacterales; family Syntrophobacteraceae; genus SbD1. The sequence goes on along the minus strand of JBEKXG010000566.1, from coordinate 3,255 downwards.
CGAGTGTACGGAAAAGAGAAAATAGGACTGGTCTTTTCGAATGTCGGCGCCGCGCATGAGAAAAACCTCACCGCTCTTCCGCACGCCGACGCGGGCATAATGGCCCGTGGCGATCTTTTCAGCGCCCAGTGCCCTGGCATAATCAAGCAATATGCCGAACTTGACGCGCTCATTACAGATTACGCAAGGATTGGGCGTGCGGCCGTGAGAATATTCCTCCCAACTCCGGAGCAAAACGGTTTGTTCGAAGATTTGACGACAGTCCAGAACGTAGTGATGTATGCCGAGATGACCCGCCGCAGCCCTGGCTTGGGCGATGGCATCGGTCCCGCAGCACGAGCGCCCCTCCGGGGACTCATGACATGCCTGCAGTTGCAGGGTGACCCCAATGACCTCAAATCCCTGGTCAAGGAGCAGAGCGGCCGCGACGCTGGAATCAACCCCGCCGCTCATGGCCACGACGATGCGCCCCTTCGGCGAAATCACTTCTCTCTAAGTCCTTCCACCAGTTCCGGGAGAGCCTCGAGAACACTGTCCACTTCTTCCATCGTGTTGTCGGCGCTGAGCGAGAAGCGAATGCAGCTCGACGCCTGATCTACCGAACATCCCATTGCCGAAAGGACATATGATGGTTCCCGTGTATCGGACTGACAGGCAGATCCTGTAGAGACGGCAACCCCCATGAGGTCGAGATTGATGGCGAGCATCTGGCCGTCCACCGCCTCGAAACTCACGTTCAAAGTGTTGGGCAGGCGGTGTTCCGGGCACCCGTTGACCTTAACACGAGGCACTCGCTCAACGATCCCTTTTTCCAGTCGGTCCCGCAGCGACCCGGTGATGCGATTGTTCTCCTTAAGCCGCTGCCCGGCAAGCCTGCATGCCTGACCGAAGCCGGCGATGGCCGCCACATTTTCGGTCCCCGCCCGCCTCTTTCGCTCATGATGGCCGCCGTGGATAAGCACCGGCCCATTAATGCCCGAGCGGACAAAGAGCGCGCCGCAACCCTTGGGACCATGAAATTTATGCCCTGAGAGGCTCAACAGATCGACCCCCAAGTCGCGCACGTCTACGGGAATTCTACCCGCGGCCTGAACGGCATCCGTGTGGAACAGGATCCCCTTCGATTTCGCTATTTCCGCTGCCTCCCGAACCGGCTGTATGGTGCCGACCTCGTTATTGGCGAGCATTACCGAGATGAGGATAACACCATCATCGATCGAATCGGCAAGAGTCCCTAAGTCGATGCGGCCCCCGCTGTCCACTGGAAGGTAGGTCACGAGAAATCCCTTTTCCTCCAGGTGGCGGCAGGAGTTCAATACAGCCTGGTGCTCGACGGCCGTGGTGATGATCCGGCTGCCCGGCTTTGCAAGCAGGTCCGCAATTCCGAGTATCGCCTGATTGTCGGCTTCGGTTCCACCGCTCGTGAAGACGATCTCATCGGAAGATGCGCCGATGAAATCCGCAACGTAGCCCCGCGCTCGATCCATGGCCCGCCTCGCCTCCTGGCCGAACCAGTGAATGCTCGAGGGATTCCCGTAATGGTCGCGAAGATATGGAAGCATCTCCTCCAGGACCTCGGGATGGAGCCGCGTAGTGGCATTGTTATCCATATAGATGCGTTTCATGCCTGAATATTCTTCGCATCAACGGCCTCGTGCATGGCGCCGGTCCGATAACCCTGCAGATCCACGGTGACGTACGTGTAGCCTGCGGTTTTGCAGGCGGCCACAACGGCCTCCCGCAACCCATGTTCAAGCAGCCGCCCCATATCCTCCGGCGGGATTTCAACTCTGGCGAGCGTCCCGTGGTCCCGGACGCGCAACTGGCCGAATCCCATGCCTCGCAGCAGCGATTCGCTCCTGTCGATGCGCTCGAGACGCTCCGGGGTTATAAGTTCGCCGTATGGAATTCTCGATGCAAGGCAGGCAGAGGAAGGTTTGTCCCAATTAGGCAGGCCGTAATGTTTCGCGAGGCGTCGAATCATTTCCTTACCGATGCCCATTTCCAGGAACGGGGAGCGTATGCCGAGTTCACGCAACGCCGCCATGCCCGGCCTGATATCATTCAGATCGTCGGTGTTGCTGCCTTCGACTACGAAAGGCAGGCCCTCTTCGAATGCCCTTTCAAGTAATCGTGTAAATAGACTCTTCTTGCAGAAATAGCAGCGGTTGGGAGGATTGTCCCTATAGTCTCGATCGTCGAGTTCGCCGCTTTCCACAGTGATCCAGCGCACGCCCAGCCGTGAGCAGATTGCCCTCGCAGACTCGAGATCGTGTGCCGGGACGCTCGCCGATGTGCCGGTGGCAGCCACCGCGAAGTCCCCCAAGGCCTCACGGGCCGCAGCCAGGAGCACCGAGCTGTCCACGCCCCCCGAAAACGCGACCAGCACGCCTCCCATATCCTTCAGGAGCGCTTGCAGTTCACGACCTTTGGCTTCCATTGTCAAAACCTCCTCTGGAACATTGATTGCCCACAGCAGAATAAAGAGTATTTTAACATAAAAAGCTTCTTCACGCACTCAGCACCGGGACTCAACTTCACGGGACAGGCGTTAAATCTATATTTAATCGGTATAGTATCGAGGGATTGTGCCGGGGTCAAGAAAAGATTGCCGTGAACCGTTTCATAGGGAGTTGTGTTCAAAATGATCACAAGGCGGAGAGAAGGAGGCGACGGAGGCGTACGCCATAGTACGTCGAGGAGCCGACGACATTGCCAACACAAAATTGAAAGTTCATACCTTTAACACCGGGAGGGAAAGACCGATCTGTTCATTAGGGTGATGCGAGCCGCGGAGCGCACCGTTGACCGCCTCGGACAGGTGCTCCTCGTCCCGGCGATCGAGATCGAGGGATGGTGGACCACATTGGATCTGCCGTAATCGTTCAGGGCCAACGTACATAAGCTTGGACGAGGGTCGGATGTGGAGACCCCACGAAGGCGGCCGTCATGAGCTGAACGAGGAAATGGAAGGGGGTTCGTTCCTGAAGCCTGCAGGTTCTGGTTACGGTAAGGGAGCGTTCCGTGAATCGTTCCCCGGCTGGGGATTGGCTGCCGAAACAGATTTTTCGCCACTGCACGGCAAAGCGCAATGCGTGCTCCGCTGCGTTGTTGGTAGGCTCAACGCCTTCATGGAAGATGAAGGTAAACAGATGATTCCAGTTCTTGAGCGTCCGGTAGGCGCGAGTGGCGAGCGCAGTGTCCCTGCTGGATTGATAGTGTCGGCATAATCGTTTCATGCGGCCTCGGATAAGG
>JBEKXG010000565.1:0-3772 GCA_049512295.1 Syntrophobacteraceae bacterium | reverse complement strand
GGCCATTACGGCGGACGGCAGGCATATCCTGACAGACGTTTACACCACGGCGGGCGTGCTTATCGGACTGTTTCTGGTCCGGCAGACCGGATGGTATTTCCTCGACGGGGCCGTGGCCTGCATAGTAGCGGCAAATATCCTTTTCATCGGCGCCAGGCTCGTCTTTGAGTCTTCTTCGCGCCTCATGCATGCATACGACCCTGAACTGCTCGATCAGATCAGCGGGATTATCGCGCAGCACCGAAAACCGTTATGGATAGACGTTCACCGTCTCCGCGCCTGGCGTTCCGGCCAGCACATCTACACTGACTTTCATCTGATTCTCCCGCGCGATCTGAGTCTCGAGGATGCACACAAGGAAGTTATGGAGATAGAGCGACTTCTCAGAACACGGCTGCCGGGTATGGGAGACGCCATGATCCACGCCGAGCCCTGTATCGACCCGGAATGCCGCATTTGCTCGCAGGGGCTCTGCCGGATTCGCAGTCAACCGTTTTACGAGCAGCCGAGTTGGTGCCGCAAGGTGGTGACCTTCCCGGACGCGGCGGATAACGAATGCGATTCTGACCCGGCGAAGAACGAATCCGGCAGGAATTTCACAAGGGCGGATATTGATTGAAAAACGTTGGAATGAAAGGAGGAACCTGATGCGGATCATTTTGATCGGACAGGCGCCCTTCGGCGCCAGGACCCTTGAAGCCCTGCTGAACGCAGGTGAAGAAGTGGTCGCAGTTTACACGCCGCCGGGAAAGCCGGGGGCAAAACCCGACCCTCTCAAAGAGGCTGCCCTGGCAAAGGGAATAAGAAACATCGAACCAAAAACATTCAAGGACGAGCAGGTTTTCAACGAATTTGCCGGGATCCGGCCAGACCTCGTGGTGCTTGCATTCGTCACGGACATTGTGCCGCAGCGCTATTTCAGCGCGTCAAAAAATGGGGCTATCTGTTATCATCCCTCGATTCTGCCGCGCCACCGTGGATCGAGCGCTATCAACTGGGCGCTGATAATGGGGGACAAACGGACCGGGCTAACCGTCTACCGGCCGGACGCGGGGATCGACACAGGCCCGATACTGCTCCAAAAAGAGGTCGATATCAGCGCCGACGACACTGCCGGCTCGCTCTACTTCAACCGTCTGTTCCCTATGGGGGTGGAAGCGATAGTCGAGTCGGTCAAACTCATCGGAGAAGGGAAAGCTCCGCGAATAGCCCAGGACGATTCGAAGGCCACATACGAGCCTCCCTGCGACGACCGGGTTGCGGGTATTGACTGGGACAGGACCGGTCAGCAGGTCTACGATTTCATTCGCGGGTGCGACCCTCAGCCGGGGGCTTACGCGGATTTCCATGGAGAGATGGTGCGCTTCTATGGAGCGGGCTTCGTGCCGGGAAAAATCGGCGGGGACATCGACGCCGCTCCGGGGACCGTTACAGGACTTGACTTAAAGGGCGTGAGAATAGCGGTGGCAGGAGGGGAACTGCTCGCAGGCAAAGTTCGTACCGCTTCAGCCGGTAAACTGGATGCGGCCGCATGGGCCGTTGCCGCTAATGTGAAACCCGGTGACAGGTTCGGTAAATTCTCGAAGTAGTTTATAATTCAACCCATTAAAATTTGAGTCGCTGAAAGAGGGTGCCAGATGTATTTCCCAGTTTACAGGCCAAGGAGATTCAGGCGTACTGAGAATCTGCGGCGCATGGTGCGAGAAACCAGACTCAGTGTCGATCAATTTATATACCCGCTTTTCGTTATGCCCGGCAGCGGCGTGAAAAATCCCGTGCAATCGATGCCTGGGGTCTTTCAGTTCTCGGTGGACATGCTCATCGAGGAAATGCGCTCAGTGGTGGAACTCGATATACCCGGCGTCCTGCTGTTCGGCCTGCCGGAAAAAAAAGATGAGCGCGGCTCTGAGGCGCATGCGGAAAACGGCCCCGTCCAGCAGGCCGTGCGTGCAATCAAAAACGCCTGGCCCGAGCTTACCGTCATTACCGACGTGTGTCTTTGCGAGTACACCAGTCACGGCCACTGTGGCATCCTCGAAGGAAATGAGGTGCACAACGACGCCACCCTGGAGATACTTGCCCGGGTCGCCCTTTCCCACGCCAGGGCCGGCGCTGACGTCATCGCCCCCTCAGACATGATGGACGGCCGGGTTGCCGCAATCAGGGATGCGCTGGACGAAGACGGATTTGACGGAGTCGCCATCCTCGCTTATTCCGCCAAATACTGCTCCGGCTTCTACGGGCCTTTCCGGGAGGCCGCCGATTCAGCGCCCCAATTCGGCGACCGGCGCGCCTACCAGATGGACGTGTGCAACACGGAGGAGGCGATCAGGGAAGTGGCCCTCGATATAGAAGAGGGTGCGGACATGGTAATGGTCAAACCGGCAATGTCCTACCTGGACATAATCCGGCGCATAAAGGAGGAGTTCGACAGACCGGTCGCCGCATATAACGTCAGCGGAGAATACTCCATGGTGAAAGCCGCCGCCGCAAATGGATGGATCGACGGGGACCGCATAATGATGGAAATTCTCACCTCGATCGTCCGCGCCGGGGCCGATCTCATACTCACTTACTTTGCAAAGGACGCCGCCGGGCTGCTGCGCAAATAGCCACGGACTCCACGCTCTGCGAGGTGTCAGCAAATGAACACAAACCAGGCCGGAATTAAAGGCCGCCCACACACCGCTGCAACGGGCACAACTCTTCAGGCGAACTTACGCCTTGTAGCCTGGGAGCTTACGCGTTCGTGCAATCTCGCATGCGTTCACTGCCGCGCGGCTGCACAGGACCGCCCTTACGAGGGGGAGCTCACAGCGGCTGAGTGCAGGACAGTGATGGACGAAATCGCCGAAGTTGCGCAGCCTATTATCATTTTGACGGGCGGAGAGCCGCTGCTTCGCCCGGATGTTTTCGATATTGCGCAATACGGCAATGGCCTGGGCTTCCGGATGACCATGGCCACCAACGGGACCCTGCTCACACCGCAAATCGTACGAAAGATGATCGACTCGGGCCTTCAGCGGATAAGCGTCAGTCTCGATGGGGCCACGGCTGAATCTCATGACGCTTTCCGAAAGGTCCCCGGCGCATTCGAAGGCGCCTTGCGCGGTATTGCCATGGCCAGGGAATCGAAACTGGATTTCCAGGTCAATACGACCATCACGCACGCAAATATCGAGGAATTCCCCGGGATACACGAACTCGCGGTCTCGCTCGGCGCGGCCGCCCACCATATTTTCATGCTGGTCCCGATGGGAAGGGGAAAAGACCTGGCCGAAGACGCCATCAGCGCCGAAAAATACGAGAAAGCGCTTCACTGGTTCTACGAACAGAGGGACAAGGCGCCCTTACAGCTCAAGGCCACATGCGCCCCGCATTACTACCGGATACTTCGCCAGAGGGCCAAATCCGAGGGCAAGGAAATAAATTCCCGGACCTTTGGGCTGGATGCCGTTACGCGCGGCTGCCTCGGTGGGAGCAGCTTCGTCTTCATATCCCATGTGGGGCAGGTGCAGCCGTGCGGCTACCTGGAGGTGGACTCCGGAAACCTGCGGGAAAAATCGTTCAAACAGATTTGGGAGAATTCACCGGTTTTCCGTGACCTGAGGAACCTCAAGCTCTACGAGGGCAAATGCGGAAAATGCGAGTACATAAGAGTTTGCGGCGGATGTCGCGCAAGGGCCTATGAAATCGCGGGCAACTACCTGGCCGAAGAGCCCCTTTGCCTCTATAAGCCGCGGTCGATAGCGGGTGGGTGTTGATGAAAACC
>JBEKXG010000564.1:0-5750 GCA_049512295.1 Syntrophobacteraceae bacterium | reverse complement strand
GGTAACCCACCCGTTGCCCTTACCATCAATTGCCAAACCGAAGGGCTTGACGAGTCCGATGTCGGAAGCGTTGATTGCCTTTCTCGGATTTCCTTTCGGATAGATCGTGACCGAGTTGTTGCCGCAATTTGCCAACCAGATGTTCCCATTGAGATCAGAGACGGTCGCCTGGGGCCAGAATATGTTCCCGGCCCTATAGCCGGTCACATTCGGCGAGATCGCGACACCGTTTGGAAGGAACTCTGAAACGCTGTTATGCGGAGCGGGCACACCGAAAGGGTTCCCCGGAGGAGTGCATTCCGGTGCTTCGAACCCGAAATTGCCGATCCAGATATGATGGTTGGGTGCCAGCGTGATGCCGAAACCCGCTCCCTCGAGCCCACCGCCATAATAGGGTGAGCCCGGGAACTTTTCGCCCCAGGGGTAGAATTTCAGCAGGTTGAGGCCCGCACATGCGACATTTGACGGACTCTGAGGGACGAAATTGTCGTTCACCCACAGGAAGCCGCGCTCGTCAATCGCGAAATTTCCCGGTCCATTCATCAGGTCGTGGCTCGTTTGTGCGCTCGAGTGTGTGCCTGTGAATTTTAGGAACAACCCCCAGGAATCGGGAGGCAGCGTTCGACTCGGACTGTAAGTCTGTCGTATCAATGAGAGAGAATAAAGTTCTGCGGTGTTGAGCCATGGGAACTTGGCAATGTTTGCAACGGCCTGCAGCACGTCGTGCGGCGACGCTCCGCCCGGAGGCGTGGTTGCGTTGAGCAAATCTTTACACCCCCCTCCCGCTCCCCCGGGAACCGCACAGCTCGCAACCATGTTTGCCAGAGAGTTGAACGTCGCGAGCGCTGTCGTATCGGGTCCGTTCGGCGGTAATTCGAGGACCGATCCCAGCCCTCCGGTTGCCGGGTTGGCCATATTCGCAGCCATATTGACGGCATTGATCATGCCATATGTGTTGCCGTTTATTGATTTGCCGTTAATGAACTGAGCAAAGGCAAACCCGTTTGCAACCGTGGTGCGCTCGTTGACGACAACGTCGTTGGAAAGGGGCGCCCTGCCGGCCGCGGCCGCAAGCGTTGATGATTTCTTTGTCGCGCGGACGAATAAGATCGGCTGTTGAGAGGGAGTCATCAGCGAACTCGGCAATTGGTATCTGATGGCAAAGGTGCCTACTGATCCCGTTGTATCGGTGCCTAGAATTTTCTCACTGGAATCACCCGGGAAGTATGCTTGCAGGGACACCTTATATCCTGATAGAGGGGTACCGTTGCTTTCCACCCTGCCATTAAGAGTAAAAGTCTTAGCAGCCCCTGATTCGGCGTGGCTCATCAGGAGCAACGCCGTAAACACGACAAAGAATATATACCTCTTCCGATGCACACTCATGGTCATTCCTCCTTGCTTGTATAAAAGTGGTAGGTTATGGCAGTTACGGCATGCAACTGTTGGTACTGGTCTCGGCTGCCGGGGCGGGATGCCGACGCGGCGACTGTAGCAGCAGAAGGTGACAAAATGACCAGACCTTTTCTTCTTAGGTAGGGGTAGGATTTGCAAAAAAGCGGCTTCCGTTTTTGGAAGTTATTCTTGATAAGCGAGGGAGACAATGAGGGGAATGCTGTATTTTGACACAATAGATTATGTATCCTAAAGTACTCTCCACCGTTGTGCCGCCACGATCCCGTTGCTAAAATTATTAGGGCGGCCCGATCTTCAACAGACAATGCAAAGCCTGGAATGAAAATGCGGATAAATGATTCTTTTCAACGATGCCCCCGGGTGGATCTCGGCAAGGCTGACTATGAGGAAACGGAATGACTTCCGCATTGCCTTCGATCAGTACGACCCCGAGGAGGTGGCCAGGTATGAGGAAGCGAAAATCCGAGACCTACTTTCTCCACTGTTGTCAACAAGTCTTTTATACGAGAATGGCAACGATGGAGAAAAAGGAAGTGAAGACATATTTGGAATCCCGGGACCTGTATCCCGGGGGCTCAATCTTAGAAATCCGAAGGACCTGCTTCTTCGCCAAACGGGATAAGCATCTCAGACTTGGGAGTCGGGCTCCCGTTACCCTTCATGCTCTTGGATGTTTTCTTGACAATTGCGGTTGCATGAGACACAGAAGCATATGTGGTCTTTTGGGCTTGGGATTTGTTGCGGGCCGTACTTGACATTCTTTGCCCGCTTGCAGCGCCATTGCCCTTCGAGCCGTCAACCAGCGACTTCAGCTCCCCTACGAATTCTCTCATCCGCTCTGCCTGGGCGCTCATTTCCTCAGATGCAGAAGCCGTTTCTTCGGCATTGGCGGAATTTTGCTGAACCACCTTATCCATTTCACTTACGGCTTTGTTCACCTGCCCTATACCCTGAGCCTGTTCCTGAGACGCGGCTGAGATTTCACCAACCAGTTCGCTCGATTTGCCAACGCTGGCTGCCAGTTCGCGAAATTCCTTGTCGGTCTGGTCCACCAACTCCGATCCTTCTTTGACCACCTTAACGGTGCCTTCGATCAGGTTGGCCGTATTTTTCGCTGCTTCAGCCGCTCGCATTGCCAGGTTTCTTACTTCATCGGCTACTACGGCGAAACCGGCTCCGGCCTCTCCAGCGCGAGCAGCTTCGACAGCCGCATTGAGAGCAAGCAGGTTCGTTTGAAAGGCAATCTCATCGATTGTCTTGATGATTTTAGAGGTCTCATCGCTTGACTTGGAAATTTGCCCCATGGAGTTAGTCAAGCGTTCCATCGTCTGACTTGCCCGCGAGACTGTCTCTCTGGTTGCAGTCATCAGCAGGTTGGCCTGGTTTGCATTGTCTGCGTTTTGTTTTGTCATCGAAGCCATTTCCTCCAGTGATGAGGACGTTTCCTCGATGGAAGCGGCCTGCTCCGATGCCCCTTCGGCAAGCTGCTGGCTGGCTCCGGATACCTGACCGGATGCAGAGGCCACTTGGTCGGAACTCTCGGTCAAACCATCCACAATGCGCAGGATAGGTTTCGTGACGCTTCTGGTGACGAAAAAGGTGATCAACACACCCAGCAGTAATGCGACACCTGCGACGACAACTATCAGCATGCTGCCGTTCTTAACTTCATGGGTGGATTCGCCACCCAACTTGTCGGCCAATTCGACCGCAAAAGCCGCAAAATTATCGGAAGAACTAAGAAACTTAGCCTGGACCGCGAGAAGTTGCTTGATGATCACATCCGCCGCTTCCTCATGCTTGTTGGCTAAACTCAGCGCCATGGCGTTGTCCATGAATTCCGAAGTAGCAAGGTAGCTATCCTTCATCGTGCCGAACAGTTCTTTGCCTTTGGCGGTGATAAGCGTTTTTTCGAGCTTGGCAAACAGCTCGGCCAAAGCGGCCTTTGCTTTGTCGTAGTTTTCCTTTTGGGTCTTACTCACATTATCATCCCTGCTGAGGGTGTGATTGCGGACCGAGCGGGCAGAAATGTCGAAGTTCTTCATGACGCCGTACATGATCTCCAACTGGGGAACCCGCGTACCAACAAGCTCTTCGAGCACTCCACGCACATTCGTCAAGCGACTGGTGCCCGTGTATGCCAATACTGACAGCAGCACAAGCACCACACTAAACCCCAATGCCAACTTGGTTCCCAGTTTCATTTTGCTGAAAGACATGATCCGTTATCCTTTCAATGTGGGTATCGGTATGATTTTTGGCGAATTAAAACATCGACCTGCCTATTCCATTTAATGTTTACGGACACGACCTAATCTATGCGACCTCCAGCAATTCACGTTCCTCATCGGTCAACACCCGATCGATGTCGAGGAGGATTTTTACCCCTCCATCCTTTTTCGCCATGCCGAGGATGTAATCGGTCTTAAACTTGGCGCCGAAGGTTGGGGTGTCCTCGATATCCGAGCTCTTGATGTTCACTACCTCGGAAACTGAATCAACCACAATCCCGGTGTGAATTCTGCCGGAGCTCGTGTTGATTTCAACGACAATGATGCAGGTGCGCTCGCTATACGCGATAGATTCCATCCCGAAACGTGAGCGGAGCTCAATGACCGGAATCACCTTCCCCCTCAGGTTGATCACCCCATTGACGAACTCGGGAGTCCGGGGAACAGGGGTTATCCGCATCATCCCTATGATTTCCTTGATCTTCAGAATGCTGATGCCATACTCCTCCCGGTCCAGCGAAAAGGTGAGGTATTTACCCTCCCTGGAATCCATAGAAGAAGGGTCTGCCGGATGTATAGCTTTGTCCATGTGTCTCTCCTTGGTTTGCGGGGCCCCGGGGAAAGGGCGCGAAAATCTGTTTAATGCATAAGAAGGCCTCCTATCTAAGCGTGAATTGTATGTTGTTACACGTGAGATATTTCCCCTCCCGGTCTGAAACGCTTTGCACTGCATGACTCATTACCTGTACTTGCTCGGCCATCGATTTGCCTCCATTCTTTGACCTGCGTGTGGGGTCGGTTGCGTATCTAAAAGGCCATAAAATTCGATCGTTGCTCTTGAGAAATGCCCAGTGGCCAATTTAACCGAGTGATTTCAGTCCAATGAGGTCAGCGCTTAAGTCGCCACTATTTTGAGAAGACTTGAGGCCCAAAAAATACGGTGGGATTGCGGAGGGGAATTCCGCAATTATGCTGTTCGAAGTTGCGCAAGCAGGATGCCGGATTGATTTTCTTGCCTTTAAGGTCAAGCTTACATCGCATGCTCTCCGTATGAGAGCGAACGGTACTCGGAGCCACGGCAAGCAAGTCCGCTATTTCTTTGGTTCTAAGACCATTTTTGATCATTTCGGCAATTCTGATTTGTCGGGGTAAGGTTCAGAAAATTTTCGGTTAATCTCTTGAGTAGTTTATAACACTGGACCATGCAGGCTGGTTCCTCGGTGCTGCGAAAAGGGTTGGACTGGATTACCGCGCTGCGAGCCCCGCAAATCCGCAAACTGGTCGAGTGCGGCAGCCTTCAGGCTTCGCTTTTTGATACCTGCGACATGGCCAAAATCACCCATCCGGACTACCTGGGCGAGCGCCTGATCGTCTGCCACAACCCTTTGCTTGCGGGGCAACGAGCGCGAAAACGGGAAGAGCTGCTCGTGGCAACGGAAAGAGAACTCGAAAAGATCGTGCTCGCTACGTCGCGCGAAAAAAGGCGCCTCAAGGGCAAAGAGAAGATCGGGCTTCGGGTCGGAAAAGTGATTGGCAAATTCAAGATGGCCAAGCATTTCGAGATCTTGATCGATGATGAGGGCTTCAGCTTTGCAAGAAACAGGACTTCCATCGCAAACGAAGAAGCTCTCGATGGGATCTATGTGATCCGTACAAGCTTGCCTGAAAAGGTTCTGGGCACAAGCGAAACAGTGGGGGCCTACAAGAGCTTGAGCCAGGTAGAGCGGGCGTTTCGAAGCATGAAAAGCATCGATCTCAAAGTGCGCCCCATACACCATCGCCTGGCCGACCGGGTGAAGAGCCACGTTTTCCTCTGTATGCTCGCCCACTATGTGGAATGGCAGATGCGAAATCGCCTGGCTCCAATGCTTTTCGATGATCATGACCCAGCCGATGCCGCCGCCAGCCGCCAAAGCATGGCGGCCCCGGCGCAACGCTCCGCCGTGGCAATGCGGAAAGCCAGGACCAAGGTGACAGACAATGGTTCGCCGGTGCACAGCTTCCGCACCTTGCTTATGGACCTTGCCACCATCAACTGGAATACCGTCGAGGTGAAAGAAAACCATGAATCCGTGAGGTTCGAAAAGACGACGCGACCAAACC
>JBEKXG010000563.1:0-3794 GCA_049512295.1 Syntrophobacteraceae bacterium | reverse complement strand
GATTTTCCGTTCTGGCTAGGAAATCGAGGGGTTGCGCGGAGGCGTACTTGGGTACGCCGCACAAGGAAGCCCGAAGATTGACACCGCCAGGGCGGAAAAGGACCCTTTCCGGATGGAAACTAGTTCGTGTTCCGGTCGGCCCAGAGTTGCAAAGTGTTGCCATGCTGCTCGTAGATCCCCCAAAAGATAATATTAACTACGCTAACTATTTTGAGTGGGCATTCGCAATCACGTCATGATATTATACATGAACTCGTGAAGTTGACCCCGTTCTCTCGTTCTCTACAAGGGTGCCGTCCCGCTCCTGTTAAGATCCGCTAATCTAAACTGATGACGACACCGAATAGTAGATGGTAACTGTCTGCGCGCAATAAAGCTTATCGCTGAAGTTTGAGGCCTCATGATGAGGATCGTTCAAGTTTCCCATGAAAAAGGAGAAGATGAAGTGACGCGTTTAAACCAAAACTGCCATCGGCGCATGGTGATGTTCCTGGTCCTGGCGGTCTTTTTCGCATTCTCCGGCCTGGCTCAGGCCGCCCCATGGTCCTTTGCCGTGTTGGGCGATCAGCGTGATCAGAATGGCTCCACGGGGGTTAATGCTCCGGTCATTCAATCGATGGTCAAGGATATTGAGAGTAGAGGGGTCTCTCTGGCCCTGGTCGGGGGGGACCAGATTCATGCAATTTATGGCGGCAGCTCGGCGTCCCTGCCCACGATGTACCGAAACTGGCGCGCTGCCATGGGAAGGCTCTTACGCATAAGCTACCCGGTTCGAGGCAATCATGAGATCTGTGGCGAAAGATCCGTCCCTTATTATCCCTACTATTGGCGTAAATGCGTTGTCCAGTTGCTTCCCCAAATTCCCCAAAACGGGCCGAGTGGTGAAAAGGGCATGACCTACTCCCTTACCAAGCAGGCCGCGTTTTTTGCAGGGATGGACGAATTCATTCCGGGCAATGAGAATAGGGTCAACCAGGGCTGGTTGGATCAGCAGTTATCTGCCAATATCCTGCCCCTCGTGTTTGTTTATGGCCATGAACCCGCAGTGGCTCTCGATCCTGTACTGCCCAACATGTCATATTATCCCCTCGATCGTGATGCCTTCTGGGAAATTCTCAGCGAGGCAGGCGCCCGGGTCTATTTTTGCGGACATCACCATCTATATAATCGCGCCACTGTAACCATTACCGACGTCAACGGCCAGACGACGAACCCCATCACTCAATTGGTTGTGGGCGGGGGTGGCGCCCCGTATGAGCCTTGGAACGGAAATTATTATCCCTACCTGGCAGGTGGAGGCCAGCCCGAGCCCACGTCCCCGGAGTGGGTTACCACGACGATGAACAACCACCTGGAAAGCCAATACGGGTACTCCATAGTGACGGTGAACGGAAACCAGGTCTCCGTCGCCTATTATGCCGGCCGGCCGGCCGGGGGTGCGGTCCCTACTTCATGGCAGCTTTTTGAAACCTTCGACTACACGGTTTCCTCCAAGACCCTGGGGTTAAAGGACGTAAGCCAGGCAATAAACCCGCAAATCCTTAACGACTTTTATCCAGGTATTGCTATCAATAAAATCGGCGCCGGTACCCTGACGTTAAATGCCGGGACCAGCAATTACTCCGAGCCGATTACGATATCCGCGGGGCAGATGAGCGTATATGGCGCCTATGCCGGTGCCCCGGTATCCGTGAATGGTGGGGGCAAGGCCACGCTGTATGGCGGCAGTCTCAACAACGTTACTGTCGATGCGGGGGGCAACCTGGCAGGCTCCGGCACGGTCGAGGATTTGGCTAACAACGGCTGTGTCTGTCCCGACCTGATCACAGGACCCTGGAATTTGAATGTTAACGGGAATTTTACACAAACCGCCACGGGCAGTTTTAATGTGGATATCACTTCTGCCACGAATTACGGCTACATGCAGGTTAACGGCGCCGCCAACCTGAGCGGGGGCCTCTACGTGTCGATGCCAACCAGTTATTCTCCGACCGTCGGCCAGATTTTCTCCAACGTCATCACTGCTGCCAACGGTCTGACCGGGACGTTCGGCCAGATCATCTCCAATCCACCAAATATAATCTGGCAGGCAAATCAAACCAGCAACAGCCTCAGCCTGCAGGTGTTGCAGGTGTCGCCGGGGTCCGATTAATCCGGCAGCCCATTTACTCCGGCAACAGTCTCAGCATGCAAGGAGATGCCCAACATCATCGAGACAATTCGCGCAGGCGCAACGTTCGTCACAAGCGAAAGGCCTATCGGCGACAGATATAGCTCGCCCATGGTCAGGATGACGACCGTCCCGAGAAGCCATACAGCGCTGCGGCGCTCCTCCGGCCCCGTGCTATGGGCCGCGAGTATCATCAGTAGGTAGTTTCCATCCGGAAAGGGTCCTTTTCCGCCCCCGGATCCAGTCCGGGGCAAGCGCTGGCGGTGTCAATCAATCTCGACGCTCCGCGAGGCGGTACCCAAGTACGCCTCCGCGCAACCTCTCGATTTCCTAGCCAGAACGAAAAATCCCTCCTTTCCGAACAGAAACCTCGCGGGGCGTGGAGTTCTTATCCGGGGTTTCCGGATGGACGCTATCTAGTCTTCGGTTGTAGTGCCTGCCTTCGTGATTTAGGGCTGGTCGGCCTGCCCTCGCCACAGATTCCGCTCATGCAAAACGATGATAGTTCCGAATAACAAATTGCAAATAGCCGATTACTATTTTCAATCAAAATTTGAACGCGCAATCTTGCCGAATGGAAAAGACTGAAATCATATGCAATGCAATCATGGACCTCCAATTGCATATATATCAGTTCAAGCTCGTGAACTGAAACACAACATTCCATCTTCATTTCGAGCCTTTCGAAATGGAAACCGGGACCGGCTGCACCGCGTCATCCATGGTCCAGAAGCTGCAAGGATAAAAAAAGCCAAAACCAGGAATATTCGGCTCGCAGGCGGCAAACCCGCCGATTTGTGAAAGGAGAGAAAATGCCGCTAATCGTCACATCACAGGAGAAGATGCCGGATATTTATGTCCTCTACCCTGTTGGATCGTTGGATACAAACACCTACCAGGTCCTGGAAAAGAAAGTGGACTACCTCATCGGCGAAGGGCAGGCGAAGGTAATTACTCTCGATATGACCGGCGTGCACTACTTAAGCAGTATGGGCATTCGCGTCGTCATAAAAGCCAAAAAACAGCTCCAGCAACGGGGTGGCTCCCTCATCATGATGAATCTGCAGCCTCAGGTCCAAAAGGTCTTCGAGATCATCAAAGCCCTTCCTTCTTTGCGGATCTTTTCAAGCATTAACGAGTTGGACGACTATCTGACGGAAATGCAGAGGCAGACCATTCATGGAAAAGAGTAGCCCCCTCTTGCGTGTATCGGCTCAGGCTAATTGTAATTGGGATGTAATGGTGGTTGCGGATACAACCCGCATGCTCCTTTTGGAAAAACGATTGCACTTCAACCCTGCTCCGCCCGGGATGCCATTGCGTGGTTCGCACCAGTCACAGCGGAGAAGGTCGGATTTCCGGCGGAGGTTGGTTCCTTATTGAATCAGTATTGCAAGGAGAAAATCCAATGCCTGATCTTCCCGATGTCTATAGCTCCATAGTATGAATTTCACTCACGCGAAGCATTGTTGCCTTCGCCCTCTACCACTCGCTCCAGCGGACGTCCGAGCAGCCAGATCGCGAGACCACCGCTAATGCCCAGCCCCGTCAGCATCAGGAAGAAGGCTTCGTGGGGCATACTCTCCCAAAACGTGCCGAGAAACCCGGAGAAGTAGTTGCCGGA
>JBEKXG010000562.1:0-5764 GCA_049512295.1 Syntrophobacteraceae bacterium | reverse complement strand
AATTTTGCTCCTCAATACCTACCTGTCAGTTATCAGGATGGCAATCTCCATGCTCCGCCCGGGTAAGAGCCGATTGATCATTCATCCGTATCGAAGAACCACTCGAATTCGGCGCCGCTATGGCCGAGCATCGAAAGGAGTTCTTCGGTCCTCAGTTTCATCTTTTGGGCTTCGACCGGTCCCGCTTCATGGTCCAGGCCGAGCAAATGTAAAATACCATGAATGAGCAGGAGGTCCAGCACCGATTCGAACGTTGATCCAGTCTCTTCGCTCATCGCTTTGGCGGTCTGGGCTGAGATGACCACGTCTCCGAGCATTTCGGGGGCGATCCCGCCGAACTGGCCCTCCAGCATCGGAAAGGAAAGCACGTCGGTGGTATGGGCGATCTGGCGATATTGCTGGTTGAGCCTGGCCATTTCGCCGTCATCGACGATCAAGACGCTCAGTTCAGATTCAGTGTATCCCAAGGCGTTTAAGGTCCGTTTTGCAGCGTTCTTTATTTGTGCCGGCCTTATCTTTATCCTGCTTTGGTTCACGACCTGGATCAGAGGCATCCGCCTTCGCCTTTCCGTTCGCTGCCGGGTATTCAATCCGCTTGTGATGTATGGTTGCCAGGATCTGGTTGAAGTGCTTGGCTATCTGGTGGAGGTCCTTGAGAGTGAGCTCGCAATCGTCAAGCTGGCCGTCACTGAACATACCGTTTATGAGCTTGTTGACCAGACCCTGAATCCTGGCGGGAGTAGGCTCCGTGAGGGAGCGGCAGGCCGCTTCGACTACGTCGGCGAGCATTACCAGTCCGGCTTCTTTGGTCTGGGGTTTGGGTCCGGGATAGCGGTAGTCGTCAACGTTGATCGGAGGAAGCAGTGAAGCCTTCGCGCTCTGGGTTTTTTCGCGCGCTTCCACCGCTTTGTTGTAAAAGAAGGAAATGAAGCTCTTCCCGTGGTGCTGGCTGATAATGTTTATGATTTCCTTGCCGAGACGGTGCAGCTTGGCAAGTTCTATCCCGTCCTTTACGTGAGAGATGAGAATGAGGCTGCTCATCGACGGGGCCAGTTTCTCGTGCCGGTTTTCGCATTCGAACTGATTCTCGATGAAGTAGAGAGGTTTCCTTATCTTGCCGATGTCATGGTAATAAGCCGCCACTTTGGCCAGAAGGGAATTTGCCCCGATCGACTTTGCCGCCGCCTCGACCATATTGCCGACTATAACGCTGTGATGGTAGGTCCCGGGCGCTTCCACCATGAGTTCCCGCAGGAGCGGCTGATCCATTGTGGCAAGCTCGAGCAGCTTGATGTCGGTCGTATAGCCGAAAGACATCTCGGCAAAGGGGGTCAGGCCGGTTGCGAGAATTCCCGCGAAAATACCCCCGGACAGTCCGAAAAATGCGTCGCACAGCACCCTCAGCAGTACCAACTGGTCCTGGAGGAAGGCGCTCAGCACTATCAGGATGACGTTTGTCGATCCCACGATCAGCCCGGCCTTTATGGAGACCATCCGGTTCCTGCACTCCGAAACGCCATGTGCGGCAATGAATGCGCCGATCATGAAATAGAAAAACATTGCGAACTCTTTGCCGAAAATCATCCCGGAAAAGAGCGTGACCACCAGCGAGAAAATCAGCGAAACCGTAACCCCGAAGAAGATGCAGGCTATCATCGCGCCGGCGCTCAGGGGAACAGCGTAGATAAAGGTCTTTGTGGTAATTAATCCCGAGCTGTCACCTATGCTGTCTCCAACCCAAAGTCCCGCCCTGGACAGCACCAGCAGGAAAATGAGAAGTATGCCCAGGAACAGGCAGTCGTGCATGTCCATCCGTATGTGGGGAAGGCTCTGTTTTGTAACATGCACGACAACACCGATGCAGACCGCACTGAATGTGAAGATCGCCAGAAAGACGAAAAGCCAGGATTTATCGGACAGGTTCTTGAGGTGGAACCTTAGCTTGAGTAGCTCCTCACGGCCGATGCTCTGCCCCTCCCGCACCAGCATTTCATTTCGGGCAATTTTTATAAAAACGGGTTTAACCGAAGCGTATGCTTCCTCCCGCTTTTTTTCGGTGGCTTCCAGATTGAACGTAAGATTGGGCCGGAGAAGGGAGGATACGACCGAAGATATGAGCATCAGTTCCCTGACGTCCCGGCCTGGTTCCAGCGCCTGCATGACGATCATCTTGCGGGCTTCATCGATGTCGGGATAGGGAAACGGAGGAGCAATCAGCGTCTCTTCTCCTGTTTCCAATTTGCGGATCAGGATGTTTTCGCCACGCTCGCTGTGCCCCCAGGTCTTGCTGGAAGCAATGCCCCGGTCCATTGTAGTCTTTATGAGATTTTGAATCTTCTCCTGAACTTCCAGGCTGAACTGCTGCTCGACAAGACAGTTGAAAATGTCGCCGGTCAGCGAGCAGCCAAGAAAGTCTTCGAAATCCTTTTTCTTTCCCATGACTTGTTCTACGTCACCGGGCGGGACGGATGAGACTCTTTCCCGGTCTGCCGGGGAGTTGGCGGGCCGCTGATTTGTTATGGATGCAGGAGGTTGCCGGCCGGGGGCCCCGGGGAGGGATTCGGATTCCTCGGATAGCTGCTCCTCGCGCATCGCCTTAAACGATGCCTCGAGTTTGTCCAAAAGATTTCTGGCGATTTTCTCGTCAAGATCAAAAACAATGGGCGACTGACGGATCGTCTCTTCACGTTTCTTTGCCGTGGCCTCTTCATCTTCTATCAAGAAATCATGTTTTGCTTTTACGTTCCGGTCCGCAATTTCGCCCAGTTGGTAGTGGGGATTCTCGACTATGAATGAGGGACTGACCAGCGCGGATATAACAACACTCAAGGCCGCCAGCAGTAACCACTTCCGGGAATACAGACTTTCCAGGTTCCCGCGAATCAGCCCGGTCAGGAGCTTCAGCCTGGATTTATTCCTGCCCTTTTCGGTCTCCCGCTTCTCCCTTTCCATGTTCAGCTTCTCTCGGCGTCCCTTGTGGCCTGGCCTTTTCTTTTTTCCGATTTCTCGTAGGCGTCGATTATGTCCTGTACGAGTTTGTGCCTGACCACGTCGCGTTTTGTGAAATAGACCATTCGGATTCCCTGAACTCCCTGCAGCAGCTCAATTGCTTCCACCAGCCCCGAGGGTTTGTTTTCAGGCAAATCTATCTGTGTTATGTCGCCGGTTATGACCGCCTTGGAACCAAGACCCAGCCGCGTCAGAAACATTTTCATCTGCTCGGCGGTAGTATTCTGCGCTTCGTCCAGAATTGCGAAAGAATCGTTTAACGTGCGGCCCCGCATGAAGGCTAGCGGCGCCACCTCAATCGCCCCTCTCAGGATCAAATTGCTTGCGCGCTCGAAATCCATCATATCGTGCAGCGCGTCATAGAGCGGCCGCAGGTAAGGGTTCACCTTCTCGGCCAGGTCCCCCGGAAGAAACCCCAGTTTTTCACCAGCTTCAACAGCAGGGCGGACAAGCACTATGCGCCGGACAAGCTCCTTTGACATTGCTGCAACCGCCATAGCCATCGCCAGGTAGGTTTTCCCGGTACCGGCGGGCCCAACCCCGAAGACGATATCATAGGCGCGAATAGCTTCTATGTATTCCTTCTGCTTAATACTCTTTGGACTAATAGTTCTCTTGTTGGAGGCTATAAAAACCTGGTCGAGAAAAATATCCCTGAGACGGCGGCTGATATTATCACTAAGTATCTGAATCGCAAAGAGGATATCGCTTTCGTAGAGAGGATAACCGCCGAGGATCAGGTCCCCCAGTTCATGGAGAAGACGCTCTCCAATTTCTACCCCGGAAATGGTAAGCTGATTCCCGCGCAGGTGAATCTGGACGTCAAGCTGTCTTTCGATTATTTTGAGATGAGCGTTTTGTTCTCCTGCAAGCAACTGAAGCAGCTTGTTTTCCTCAAAGGTGACCTGGACAGAGGTTCTGCCGGGTTCGTTTCTGCCTTTGTGGGTTGCTTGAGCCAAGACTATTCTACCTCGTGTCCATCCGGGAACCCCGGTCGAAACACTAACAGTTTCCGGACGGAAACTGCCTCGGAAAAAGGACAGGCGCTCCATTACCGGATTAATGAAAACCAGGATTATTATCACGCAATTTTAACCCTGACAACAGACAGATTTGAAAAAACCGGCGTTTACTCTTGAAACCATGCACAAATGCTGCCAAGATAAAAAAGGGCGAGAAGCGGAGTGAAGAATCAAGGTCGATTTTCAACCTTCGGTTTCCCCCTCTTCCGGCTTACAGCACAGGTGGCCAACTATGAACATGCTCGACTGGGCACTGATCTGCATAGGGGCTTTCTGGGTACTCAGAGGCCTTATGCGCGGCGCCATCTCTCAGATATTCGGAATCGCAGGCATTTTTATCGGTTTCCTTGCAGCTTCCTACCAATATCTGGAGGTGAGCGCTTTTGTGACCATGCAGTTTCCTTCCGTTTCCGGTACCGTCGCCAAGCCCCTGAGCTTTGTCCTGCTGTTTCTGTGCACCTGGTTCGCTATCGCGGTCGTGGGCTCCTGGATTGTCAGATTCATACGGGGCGCCGGCCTGGGGTTTCTTGACCGGATATGGGGGGCAATGATCGGATTCGGCAAAGCGCTCCTATTTGCGATCGTGGTCATCTCTATCCTGACGTTGTTTTCCGCAGGCGGCAACCCGCCTCTCCTTGCCCAGTCAACGCTGACCCCCAAAATCAGGGAGGCCTCCCAATTCCTGTTCAAAATGGCGCCCGCAAAGGTGCAGGAGGAGCTTTCCAGAAAGCAGCTCGACATGAAAAAGCTGGTGACCGAGCCAACAACGACCCTGTTGGACTCTTTTGTTGGAGAAAACGCCAAATCAAAGGGAAAAGGTGAAAGAAACAAAAACTGATCGCTGGAATGCAATAGAGGAAATCCTGCTGATCATCGAGCGTCTGCGAAGTGAAACCGGCTGTCCCTGGGACCGGAAGCAAACCCCCGAAACAATTCAGACCTACCTTGTTGAAGAATCCCACGAAGCCGCAGCGGCAGTCCGGGCGGGAAAAGTGGAAGATGTGGCCGAAGAGCTTGGGGACGTTCTCTTCATGGCGTTTTTCCTCGTTTATTTATACGAGCAGCGGGGAGATTTCAGCCTGGAGGAAGTCTGCCGGCAAATCAGCGAAAAGATGATCCGCAGGCATCCGCACGTTTTCGGAGAAACGAGCGTCAATTCGGCCGAAGAGGTAAAAGATAACTGGGAAAAGATAAAAGCCGACGAGAAGCGCGCAAGCGGCAAAACTCCTGAACCCGTCCCGGAATCGCTCCCGGCCCTTATTCGTGCGTATAGAATCCTTTCGCGTCTCTCGCAAAAAGAAGATGGAAACTGGAACGACCTCCGCAAACAGGCACGCCAATTCGCCAGGGAAAGCAGTGAAGTGGCGAGCGCGATCGAGGGCGGCCGGCTCGAGTCGCCCGATGACCTGGGCAGTCTCCT
The DNA here is from genome assembly GCA_049512295.1 of Syntrophobacteraceae bacterium. GTDB lineage: Bacteria > Desulfobacterota > Syntrophobacteria > Syntrophobacterales > Syntrophobacteraceae > SbD1. The sequence goes on along the minus strand of JBEKXG010000562.1, from coordinate 313 downwards.
TGTCCGGCTGGTGAATATCACACGCCTCAAAGGTTATCGCGCGGAGGATATCCTGCACAATTTCCTGCGAAAACTTCAACAGGGGCTGTGAGTCGGGAGTCAACAGCCCTGCCGCCCGCCGCCCCGCTCGATTGACAACATTCTTTCTGCCTCCTTAGATTATTGGTGAGTTCCTGTCTTTAACTTTGGAGGAAGCAAATGGATAATACAAAAGAAGAGCATGGCTGGGCTGTGATTCTAAGTGTTCTGCTTTGCGCGGTTGGTTTGCTTTTCATTGCGCTCGGCTTGAGTTTTCTCCCTGTTATAGGTATCG
>JBEKXG010000561.1:0-5773 GCA_049512295.1 Syntrophobacteraceae bacterium | reverse complement strand
AAGAAACACCGAAGACGTAAACAAACATGGGGAAAGTAACGAAACCGCCTCCCACGCCCATGATGGATGCAAGAATACCAACAACGGCGCCGCCTGCTGCAATGATCACCCAGGAAATTCTTTTACCGCCGGGTACGAAATCCTCATCAAAAGGGATCATCGGCGGAATATTTACCGACTGAAGTTTGACCGCGAAGTTGGGGGTACCGGAAGAACCGGAACCGTGAGCGCCGCCTCCGACCGCTGCGAGCCCTTTTCTGGATTTCAGAAAATCGAAGAGCGCATAAAAACCGAGAAAACCCAGCAAAATGGCGTAAATCAGGCTGATGAAACCATCACTCAACAGGGGATCGATATTATAGAGCACCCTGTTAATTGCCCCCCCGACGAAAGTGCCTGCTCCGGAGCCGATCAAAAATGCTGCTGCCAGTTTCCAGGAGACATTGCCGAGCTTCCTGTGGACGGTGGTGCCCATGATAGCCTTGGCAAAAATGTGAAAAAGGTCGGTCCCGACTGCCAGAATGCCCTTTACACCAGCAGCCATAAGAGCCGGAGTAATGATGAACCCGCCGCCTGCTCCGATACACCCGGTGATCAGTCCGGCAGCGAGGCCAATGGCTATCGCAACCAGAAAGATGGTCGGCGAATAGAATGAGGGAGCGTAAGCCTCTTTGCCCCCCAGCAAAGGAGCTGCTTCAAGCAGAGACACCAGCAGAACGGGCGCGAGCAGCAGAAGCAAAACCAAAAGTTTCTTGCGGTCTTTGATGATGGACATCGACACTTCGTAATCCCATCGGGCATGTGCAATGGACGAAGCCTTCAGGAACTCGTAGACTTGCCTTGGACCACTCATTGGGGGAAGCCTCCTTTTGTTCGATTGAAAATAGAAACCAGCTTTAATACGAAACGACCGCATCGGGCTGGAATTTAGCTTACGAGGAGATAGGCAACTTGCATGCCATCGAGCGTCTTTATGACCTCATTCGATAACGTATTGATTTCATGAGTCAATTATAGACCTTGGGGTTTTCCGTCATTCAGAATGGTCTAGGTGAGTGTCAGTTTCTTTTACAAAGTGTAAAGGGTAAGTGAGGCGTGGTAGTTGTCAGGGTTGGGCAGTTCAGTCTTACTCGCCGATGATTTTAACGAGCACCCGCTTGCGCCTGCGTCCATCATATTCGCCGTAGAAGATCTGCTCCCAGGGACCGAAGTCAAGTTTGGCTCCTGTTATGGCAACCACCACTTCACGGCCCATAATCTGGCGCTTCATGTGAGCGTCGGCATTGTCTTCGCCGCTGTCGTTGTGGCGATACTGGTTGACAGGCTCGTGGGGGGCGAGCTTTTCGAGCCACGCAGTGTAGTCGCGATGGAGTCCGGACTCGTCGTCGTTAATGAACACGGAAGCGGTGATGTGCATTGCATTGACAAGAACGAGCCCCTCCCGAATGCCGCTTTCACGAAGGCATTTTTCGACCTCTGGCGTGATGTTGATGAAGGCTACGCGCGTCGGGGCACTGAACCACAACTCCTTTCGATAGCTTTTCAAGCGGTCTCTCCTTCTTTCCAGATGTTCCGGAGGCAGGCCTTCGAGACCCGATCATTCTTCGCTTATGGCCGAAGTCTCAAACCGGATCCGGTGTTTCTCTATTTTTGCCAGAAGAGTCGGGCGGGAGAGGCCCAGCATCTTTGCGGCGCGAGACCTGTTTCCGCCGTTGAGGTTGAGCGCTTCTGTGATGAGCATGGCGGAAAACTGCTCCATGGCCGAATCAAATGTACTAAAACCGCCTTCCTGAGAATCCAAATACCTGCGGATCCATGTCCGGATAGTCTCCTCGGGCAAATCGGGCTTTTGGGGCTTTTGATCCCGGACGATTGCGCTCACCCGCGCTATGTCCTCCTGCGAGACAGGTCCGCCCCGGTTGAAGATCAAGGCCTTCTGCACGGCGTTTGCGAACTCCCGCACGGCCTGTAGTAGAGATCTTCCCTGAATTTTCCCTCCGAAAGAGCGGCTTCAAGATTGCGGTTCGTTGCAGCGATTATACGCACATCAACCGGAATCGGTTCGCGGGCGCCGAGCCGTTCGATGCTTCTTTCTTGGAGCAGACGCAGGATTTTCGCCTGAATTGCAAACGGCATGTCTCCGATTTCGTCGAGAAAAACCGTTCCGCCGTCAGCCTGCTCGATGCGCCCTACCCTACGGTTTACAGCGCCGGTAAATGCGCCCTTTTCGTAGCCGAACAGCTCACTCTCCAGTAGCGCCTCCGGGATCGCGACGCAGTTAATAACCAGGAAAGGCTTATGGGACCGGGCGCTGTGCTGATAGAGAGCTCGGGCCACAAGTTCCTTGCCCGTGCCGGATTCACCCCGCACAAGAACCGTAGCGTCGGTAAAGGCGACCCTTCCGATTGCTTTATATACTTCCTGCATTGCGCGACTGCGCCCGATGATAGCTTCGCTGGACTCAGTTTCGGGTATAACGTCCAGTTCGACCCGCGAGCGCATGAACCGGCCGGCTTCCACGGCCTTTTCGATGAGCGCGAGCATTTCAGGTATGTTAAAAGGTTTGAGCATATAATCGAAAGCGCCCATTTTGGTCGCTTCTATCGCAGTTTCAGTAGTCCCGAACGCGGTCATTATGATGACCGGCAAAAGCGGTTCGGTCTTGCGGATTGCCCTGAAAGTCTGGAGTCCGTCCATGCCGGGAAGGCGCACATCCATTATTATGAGATCAAATTCACCAGATACCATCAGAGGCAGCGCCGCCTCGCCGCTAGAAACCGTCCTGACCGTGTGGCCCTCCTGTGTGAGCAGCTTATCGAAACTCTGCCGCAGATGATGATCGTCATCAACTATAAGGATCGCAGCCAAGTTCCCTCCTCCTGGCATGGGAGAGTTATTGTGAAAGTCGTGCCTTTATGAGGGCGGCATTTAACACTGAGGCAGCCTTTGTGGTCTTCGATAATGCGGGCGGCAATGCTCAGCCCAAGCCCCGTTCCTTCAGGTTTTGTCGTGTAAAAGGGCTCAAAGATTTTCTCTCTTATCGCCTCCGGAATGCCTGGCCCGCTGTCGCTGACCCGAATTACCACGACCCTGCCCATCGGCTCAGTTGCGCCTTCTTCTTCGGTTATCAGGATGCGCCCCCCATCTCCCATCGCCTCGCACGCATTTACGATCAGATTTACCAGCACTTCCTTCAACTGTTCAGGGTCACAGTCGACCTGCGGCAGTTGCCGGTGTCTAACCAGTTCGACGCCGACGCCATAAGACTCTAATCGATGCCGGAGAAGCTGCACTGCCATATCGATAACCTCTGAGGGACTTGCTTTTTGAATCTTGAGTTTGGGCGGCCTCGAGAATTCGAGAAAGTTCCTGACTATTGTATCTATATTGCTGACCTCCTCGGAAATTACATCAAAGTCCTCTTTGTGCGCTGCCGAGAGTGAGAGAGTGCGCTCCATGGTAAACAGCCGCATTTTCACGGAAGTGAGCGGATTTCTTATGCTGTGGGCAACTCCGGCGGCAAGTTTTCCTATCTGTGCGAGTTTTTCGGACTGGAGCAGATGCTCGCGGCTCTGCTCTAATTCTATACGAGTGGTATCAACGCTTTCGATCAGCCCCTGTATTTTTTTCCCAAGCGCCTTAACCTCGTCGGGTTCCTCGAGCGAGACGCCTGCGTTGCGGTCGGCGGTAAGGGCGAGGAGCCGAATCGGCACCAGGACCCTGTTCAGGAGTAATACGGCAAGCGCAATTCCCAGACCGATGGCACAGATCATGGCGATGGATGCGAAAGAATCAAAAAAAGCCACCTGCAACCTGATGCCTTCTGCAATTGAAGCGACCCTCTCATACTGTCTCTGTTTGAACTGCTCGCACAGATCCCTGATGGAGTAAAACGGGTTGCGGACTTCCTTGTGCAGTGCGTAACCTTCTTCCCGTCTTCCAGCCAGGTAGAGATCGATAACCTGGTCTCGCGAATTGGTATATCGAATGTATTTCGATTCGATCTCGTTGAGTATCTCCCGCTCAGGGTCAGAGTCGGCAAATTCACGGGCTTTTTTCAGCCAGTTCTCGAATTCGAACCGATGCTGCTCCAGTTGGGTCAGCCACTCACTGTTGCCGTCAATGTAGAAATAGCTCAGCAGACCTCTCTGCATTGCAAGAGAGCTTTCCATTTCCTGGCTCACGTTGAGCGCGGCAACTCTGGATGTAATGACCGAAGAAACGGAACTGTTCAGCCGGTGCACCATCCAGACGGTGGTCGCGCCGCCCATAAGGGCGATAGCCACGAGTGCGCATATAGCGAACATTATTTTAGTTCTCAGGCTGAAGCGCTTTAGCATTTAGGGTCCTGTGAGTTTACTTTTCATTTGTCGGGAAAAGCAGAAGCGCGCCGTCGTAGCCGGCTGATATCCGGGAAACGAGGTCCTTTGCCCATAACGCCCCCAATCCCGCCAGTCCCCGGGTAGCCATGGCAACCATGTCCGCCTGCCTCCGGGCGGCGGCGGCGAAAACGGCTGGCTCGGCCTCACCACGTTCGACGCTTCCGCTCGCCACGATAGTCCTGGCGAGCAGGGATTCAAGCTGTTCTTTCATGCGCTCCTTCGTCTGGTCCGCTTCCAGATCGAGTAACAGACGCGTCGTCCGCGGGATAAGGCGCCCTCCGGGAATCTCCTCCGGCGTGAGGCTGCCGGCAGTCGGCACTACATACAACAGGTGAAGTTTCGCCCCGAATGTAATCGCCAGTTCCGAGCAGGCAGTCAAGACTGCATCGCTGAGAGACGCGCTGTCCATAAGAGCAATTATGCTGTCGGGACCAAAATCGCGAGCGCGCCCGTATTCATCCGTCTTTATAAGAATCACGGGCGTGTGTCCATGCGTGAGCACCTGCTCGGCATTGGTTCCGAAAATAAATCTTTTGAATCCGCCGCTTCCATGTGTGCACAAGACAATGAGGTCCTGTTCGAGTTCTTCGGCGTGTTCGGCGATGCACCTGGGCACGTCGCCCTGCGGGACCTCGTGCACATGGCTCGAAACTTCCATTTTCCAGCCCCTCAGCCTTTCGATGATTAATGCCAGATATCGCTCTGCGCCGGCCACGTCCTGGAGGTGAGTGTCACCATGTATGCTGCTCGGGGGCCGCTTCTCGATCACGTGAAGAAGTTTAACCGCGCACCCAAGCCGTTTCGCGAGCCCCCTTACGACCGGAAGAACCGATTCGGCGAGTTTTGACCCGTCGAGAGGAACGAGCAGATTAGAAAACATACACCCTCCAGATGCCCGGGATTTACAAATCTCAGTTGCTCCCGGCCGCCATGCTGTATAGCAGGTATAAATTCAGCGCCAGAATCAGTATGGTCGTGATGCCGGCCAGAAATGAGGTGAGGGGCCTGTTTACCAGCGGACCCATTATTTTTCTGCTGGCCGTAAAAAGAACCAGCGGGACCACCGCGAAAGGAAGCCCAAAGCTGAGCACAACCTGGCTGATTACCAGCGTCCTTGTGGGGTCAAGTCCCGCGTACAAAACGGCCAGCGAGGGCAGGACCGTGACCAGGCGCCTGATCCAAAGCGGGATTCTGAAGTGGATGAACCCCTGCATAACCACCTGCCCCGCCATGGTGCCCACCGCCGAAGAAGACAGGCCGGCGGCGATCAGCGCAATTGCGAAAATATTGCCGGCGGCCGGACCCAGTAAGGGGGAAAGCGTCCTGTAAGCTTCCTCGAGCGTTCCGATCTCGCGCAACCCCTGAGCGTAAAAGGTCGATGCCGCCATTAT
>JBEKXG010000560.1:0-6294 GCA_049512295.1 Syntrophobacteraceae bacterium | reverse complement strand
ATTTTGGTGGTGACTGTTTCGGCGAAGGGTATTTCTTCCAGGTACGCAACCCAGTTCCTGAGTGTGGATTTCATGCCGGAATGGTCCTACGTGGTCTCGATCATAGAGGAGTTGGCAGGCAAGATTGGTGTGCTTCATGATCTTCAGGCAGCCCTGAGGCATCCCCGATGGTTTCCGTCATGGAAGAGCCTATGGAGAAACGTCCGATCTTCCTTAAGCACACCACGCCTGACCCCGAGTAATTTCAGCGTGCTGGAATAGATGCTGAATCAGAGGTGACGAACATCATTTCGATACTTGATACCAGCCGACCTTAATGGCTTCCGATTCCCAACCTTGCTTCAAATGTGAGGCAGCAACCATTTCCCGCAGAGGGCACTGCAGGATAAGAATCACCCATGGTGGGAGGCTCAGGGGCGAACCTGCAGAATAATGTCTTGTTCGCGAAAGCCTGTTCGTGCGATCGCTCGGTTCGGATGCTGCCGGGATCATCGCCAAGTCCACGGAAATTGAATTCATCATTGCGCAAAGAGGCTCCTCACCCAGTGTCTATGAGAGTCTTGCCTCCTTATGCGACGCCCAGATGTCGAAGTCGATTCCGGGGCAGACTCCGACATCCGAGCCCAGCGGTGAGAGGGGGGGCGGAGTCCTATGCCCCGGGCCGCCTCTACCCGGAGGTGAGGCAGGACCTTGTCAAGGCCGGCTGCAAGGCCCTGGCGAAAACCATAACCCGACAGGTCCTGAGGCCGCCGGCCGGCTTCAACTTCGGGTGAGATGCGCCTGTCCCGAGCTTCCGGTTCCTATGCGAACCCCCGAGGACCTGAAGGCGGTGGCGGATGTGTACAAGATTTTGTCAGATATCGGCTTTGAATTCAGCCGAGAACATTGATTAATAGCGCCTGCCATTGGATCGTTCGCCGGTCGCGCGGGAACGAATAAAGCGACTCGTAAGAATGCCAGCGATAATTGCCGGAGCAATCAGCAACAAAATGGACAGTTCGAGATATGCTTCAGGAGAGGTGCGCCACATATCCAGGGCCAGGGCGGCAATAGCTGCGAAAATACTCGCCAGGAGAAGACACCACCCAAAACGGGCATTGACTGCGCACCAGAGTGAGTCGTCACTGAGAGCGGCGCGGGTGCGATAGCCGTAGACGCGGTTTGGAGGAACCTTCCGAAAGATAAGTGGAAGCGAGATCAGCCCGGACAGAGCACAGACTGCGCAAATTGTGATAAGCCCTTTTTCGAAAACACTCATGTTCGATCCCGCGCCCTAAATAAGCATATGTCTTGCTTCTAAAAGCACCGTCGAAAAGACAGTCTATCGCCACTCCAAGGCATCAAGCGCCCCGTGGCACCGGCAACTGGTGGCGATCAGGTACTTCCCGGGGTTCCGTTCGACTGCTGCGAGCAAATCTTTCATGCTCCTTACCGGGTAGCCGCCCGCTCCCCCCGCCAACTGCCAGCTTCTCAGCACCACCGGTGTGAATTCGGGAACAACTATTTCATCGAAGATATCAAACAGGTTGCTTATCCGTGCCTTGCCGGATTTTGTGCAGGCTTCTTCGGGTTCGGTGCAGAAATCAGGACAGATAAAGGTATCAACACTACATACCGCATTCGTTTACCTGACTCCCTTTTTTGGAGATCTACTTGCGAAAGGGTAATCGGACAGAAAGAGTTCAGCCGAGTGACTGAATGCCGCAGGCTCGAAAATATCCCCCGGTTACACGGTTCCCCCGTGCTGATTGACCGGAAAACACCGTTTGAACGACAGCGGGAATCTCACTTGAAGCTCACGATTGAACTCGTACGGGCAAAGATGTATAAAAAATTGCAAGTATTTGTTTTTCGGCGGAAACGATATCTATTGATTCCAAGCCGCTATTGCCGGCTGGTACGCTGGTTGGGATATCTGTACACGCAATTGAAGAGAAAGGTATACCTTTTGCGTAATCGATCCGGCGCTGCCCTGCACGCAATCGACTACGGTAGGGGATGGCACTTATGAGAGTTATTTTTGCTGCACATGAGGACGGCTGGGGTGGATTTCTGGGCATGATCCGCTCGGAGCTGCCCGGATACGAATTTGTAGCAACCGGAAGGTACGGGTTTGACAGTCTGAAGGGTTTTGACGTCCTGATCCCCACCATGTCCCGTGTGAGCCGGGAGATGCTGGAGACAAACGATCGGCTGCGGCTTGTCCAGCAGGCCGGAGCGGGGCTGGAGGGCGTTGACATTGCAGCGGCCCGGGATCTGGGCATTTACGTTGCCAACGTTCCCGCGGATCTTGCCGGCAATGCCGATTCCGTAGCCGAACTGGGAATCTACATGCTGATCGGGCTTTCCCGGGACATTCGGGGGATGGCGAAAAGCCTGTCCCGCCGTCAGATGGGAGTGCCCCCGGGTCGGGCATTAAGCGGGAAGACCATCGGGCTGGTTGGCCTGGGTGGCATCGGGAAAGCTCTGATCAGAAGGCTCAGATCCTTTGACGTTCGTCTGATCGCGATCAAACGCAGCAACCCGATGAAGGCAAAAGAAGATCTCGGCCTGGATTGGGTCGGAGGCCCGCAGGATTTACCGGAGTTGTTAAGCAGATCGGACCATGTGATTCTGGCTCTTCCCATGACTTCCGAAACGAAGCGCCTCATGAATCGGGAAACCTTCTCCTGTATGAAGAAGGGGGCTTTTCTGATAAATCTTGCACGAGGAGGTCTGGTGGACCGAGACGCACTGGAGGAATCCCTTGCTTCGGGCCATCTCGCAGGGGCCGGCCTGGACGTGTTCTGGGAAGAGCCTCCCGATCCGAATGATCCTGTCTTTGCCTACAATGTGCTGGCTACTCCCCATATAGGAGGGAGTACGGACGTTTCAGTGCAAGGGATTGTAAAGGCAGTCGCTGAAAACCTCCGGAGGCTTGAAAATGATCTGGAGCCTTTGCACCTGAAAAAGCCGTCGGATTAGACCATCGCGTAACCAACTTTACGTTCAGGTTGAAGCAGTGGAAAAGAGCGGGTGTATTCATTTCAACACTCCCTTCTAACGATATGAAGGTGGTGAGTCGAACGGGGGGACCCCATGAACAGGCTTGTCATGGAATTCGTAGGGTGCGATGAAATCCCGCCGAGATACAATGCCCTGTTCATCAAAATCTACTTTAAGCACATAACGATTAGCCGGATTCAATTGCTTACCCGATCCCGGTCCTCCGGGGGATATCAGGGCCACTTCATACTTTCTCACATACGTAAATTGCTTCCCGTTACCCAAAACCTCGTCCGGCTGCCCCAGCATTGTCAGGACCTCTTCCCTTGTAGTCTTCCCCGGGATGATTTTCGAAGCGGTTTCTTCATTCAAATTCACTCGGGATGAATCGGGCCCAACGTATATGCACCCGCTGAAAGCAACGCTCAGCAACACACACCAGACGATCAAAATTGTCAATCTCCGCTGATTCAAAATAGCGCCTTTCGAGAAGTCGATCAGGGCCCCCCGGGACACCAGGGAGCCTCAAATCGGGAATCGATTACGCCCCGGTGAGGTGCTCGGAAATTGCGACTCATCTTCAGCCATATTCCCGGAAGGCTGACTCATAAGTATGATTTTCCCTGGACCACCAAGGTAAACTTGGGCGTTTGTGGATCATCGGTTAATATAAAAGATGGTTTCCTGCTGCGGCTGGAACATGCTTTGGATAGAGTCTTATAGTTATTTTTCCCTCGGCCCCCGGGGGAATGGCCTTATCGAAACCGGCCACCGAGGTTCCTCACCCCGGCTGGACTTTTTTGATCTCCAAGACCCCGGTTCCTTTGTTCCCGATCACGAATGAGTGAAAGTAACGGGTCCCTTCTTTTATATCAAACTGACACACAATTTATTCTTCAATAGTTTCTCCAGATTGATTGGTGAATTTCTTCCGTACCGCATGCAACAAGTCAAGCCATCTTAGATAAATTAGCCGCGGATTTAAATTGAAAATATCTGAGAACCAGGGCTTACCCGCCGAGGGCTACTCAGTGGTTGAAACCACCAAGGAGGGGTCAGGGGGGATTTCCACACCACAGAATTCAGGTCGCCCCCTGAGGGCTCTTCCGCGATTGAAACCACCAAGGACGGGTCAGTCGAGGTTTGGATTAGGAAGATCACCCGCTTGATTCCTCAAAGAGCAGGCATTAGTTTATTCTTCCCGGTACCTGTCTAAACGGCCAGGACCATCGCAGTCCAGAGTGCACTGCGCGGACCTCAACAGGGATGTTGATTAATGAGCGATTGGCTACAGGCTCTTCCGGTGGGACGGCTAGCGTTGGTGATTTTTGGGCTGACATATGCCATCACCGCTGTTATCCAAGCGGTTGTCGCCGCCTTGGCCAGAAACGATCGGGTTCGCGCCTTCAAAGGGCTTTCACCCGGTTTGTTGCCCCCTTTAGGTATCGTCTTCGGCCTATTCGTGGCATTTATCGCTTCCCAAGTCTGGAGTGAAACCGATCGCGCTAGCACAGCAGTCAACCGTGAAGCTAGCGCTTTGAGTACGGTCCTATTTCTCGCCTCGAGTTTCCCGGGTGAACCCGAAGCGCGCTTGCGCGACCTTATTCGCCGCCACATTCAGGAAGCAGTCACGCAGGAATGGCCGATGATGGGTAAACATACGGCCACGCTCAGGATCACCCCGCGTCCCTTGGCGGAGGCGCTATCGTTTACCTTGTCGCTGAAACCTCAGAGCGAGGGCCAGGTGACAGCGCAGCGTGAGATCACGAATGTGTTGGAAAACGCCCTTGATGCGCGTCGGCAAAGAATCATTGTCAGCCTATCGCGGGTCAGCTGGGTCAAATGGGCCTGCTTGCTGCTGCAGGCCGCATGTACCTTGGTCGCCATTGCCATGGTTCACATTGATAACCGGACAACCTCAACAATCGCAATGGGGATTTTCGCCACCGGGGCGGCCATATCCGTACTGATGGTTGCCGCCCATAACCGGCCCTTCAGCGGGGGACAGCTTTCCATTAGCTCCGACCTGCTGGCACAGGTAATGCCGGAGGAAGCAACGACTCAGAAAGAAATCAACCAGGGCATTGCGCTTAATCTGGCGGCCCTGCTGCGCGCGGCCAGGGCGGTGATTTCCCAGAATCAAGATTTGATCGATGCGCAGGCCACCGGCAAACATTTTAATGCCACGACAGTGATTGAGCAGGCTAAAGCCACTTTTGCGGAAAGTACCGGTCACCCCGTTCCCGTTCTGGACCCGATTTCGGTGGAGGGAAGAATGTGGAAAGGCGAGTTGGACGCCATTGAAGAAATCATGGATGAAGCCCAGCCATTGATCAACGATCCGAAACGCGGCTTTAAAGGATTTATTCCGGCTCTTTTCACCTACAAGGTCTGCGATCGGTTCAGCCAAAAGGCAATGGATTTGGCATATTTGAAACTTACGGCCCCTAAAGAGCTAATACGCCATCAAGACAATTTACCGGATGAGTGGGAAGATCGAATGATCAAGAACTCGTTCCAATCGGCGGGATGGGAGAAAAGTAAATTTGTCGCTGAAGAGACCGAATTGCATGGAAAGAGAGCCTATCGATTGCTGATTCCCGAATACTATGAGGTGTCATGCCTCTCCTGCCACGGCGAACCGAAGGGTGCAACAGACATCAGCGGCGGAAAGAAAGAAGGGGGCAAGTTAGGTGATCTCGGTGGCGTTATCAGCGTAGCGATATATCTCAAGTAAAACCGAACAGACTGTGGAAGTCGCGACCGAACCAAAAATCATTTACCGAACAGATCCAAGCTAAAGCAAAGAGGCACGCGTGGCCAAGTATTAGGGTACGGTCCGACTGCACATAACGGTGGCTCCTGTTGGAAATCTTGTTAACGCTGAATTGTCAACGTTTGGTGAGCTGGCCATGCAACTGTGATCGCGACTTCGAGTGATCTTCACAGCCGCGCTCAGGCGAAGGTAGAACCTCCTTATTGAAAAATTATAGCCTATTGTTGAGACAGTAGCCACATGGTGGTTCAATCAACTAAGTTTCCGAGTGTAAATTTCACCGCCGGAAACCTCCCCTATGGTTTCAATCATGGAATACACCTTGGGCATGGCAAATAGTCAACACATCTCTGCTCCTTGAGAAATGAGGCGCGAAAATCTTCGCCATTTTCGAATCATTTGTTTAGTGAATTTCACTACCGGACACTTTTTGACGAGGGCCCCAGCCAACCAATGAAACTGGCTAACAAAGCGGAAGGAACGCCACAGGAATGGACAGTCCCTCATTCAAAAAGTAATTGAGAAGCCGCAGG
>JBEKXG010000559.1:0-3827 GCA_049512295.1 Syntrophobacteraceae bacterium | reverse complement strand
CCCTTCAATTGCCGGAATTAACGGACGCGATGAGACCAAAACTGAAAATAAATAAGAAAACTAATAAATACCAGATTCCCACGCTTAGATCAAAATAATACGCAGGTCACGATCCCGCTCCAAACAGTAAGCCAAAAGGAAGACCCCTACGGATTTAAAATCGCCCAGGTAATCAGGGGAAAATCGGGGACCTTTACCTGGACCGTCATCCCTTTAGCTATGCAAGTATGTTGCGGCGTCAGGAGCGCATACGCCAGGCCGCACCTCAAAGAGGAAATCTTGTTTCGTTGTTCGCCCTCGGCCAGGTTCGGAGTGAAGGCGCAAAATCGGCCTCTTATCTCCAGAACGCCTTCAAATGCCTGGTAAAAGCCTTCCTTTTTTGTCATCCGGCCAAGACTTCGGGCATCCATGGCGAATTCTCCACGTGTCTTCAGGCCCATAAAACCCCGGATCACCGGCGCCGCAATCTCTTCATAGACTATTCTGGCCGCCCGTGGATTTCCCGGAAGACCGAGAAAAATGCGTCCATTGCCGGTTGCCAGAGCGCTTCCTTTGCCCGGAACAAGGTTTAGCCTGTCGAAATGGGTCCTGAGACCCAGCCTTTTCCATACCTCGGGAATGAAATCTCTGCTCCCCTTGCCCATGCCTCCGGTGGTAATCACCAGGTCCGCCTCGGCCTTTTCAAGCCGGGACAGAATTACGCCCGGATCGTCGGGGGCTACTCCGAGTTCGACGGGTTCTCCCCCTCCAGCTCTCACAAGATTGGCAAAAAGATGGGTATTGTTGCAAAATGTGGAGGCGGGTTCATCGCGGCGGCCCGCTTCCCTGAGTTCGTCTCCCGTGGCGAGGATCGCCACGCGGGGACGGCGGATTACGCGCAGGACGTCCCTGCCGGTTGCCGCTGCGAGTGCAAGCCGGGTAGGTGTGAGCACGTCGCCTCGCTCCAGCAGAAGATCGTCTCGGCGCGCCTCGCTCCCGGTAGCGATCACCCCCGATCCGGGCAAAAGCGGTCGCGTTAAGACGAGGCCCTTATCACCGAGCACCGCGTCTTCAAAGGGGATCACCGCATCAGCTCCAGCCGGAAGGACACCTCCGGTCATTATTCGAAAGCACCAGCCCCTGCGTGCCTTGCCGGCTTTTTTCCCGGCCACTGTTTCCCCGCGAGCGATCTTCAGGATAGCGGGATCCTCAGGGTTGGCGGATTCGCTATCCCCACTCATCACGGCGAAACCATCCCATTTTGAACGGGGATTGCCCGGGATGTCCCGGCTCGCATATACAGGCTCGGCAACCACCCTGCCCAGGGCAAGCCCGAGTTCGACCGGCTCCCAATCGAGCCCCTTCGCCAAGCCCAGGGCAATTTCTTTAGCTTCTTTCAAGTCCATCGATTTCAGCCAGATCAGCAGGGGTATTCACGTTTTTGAAACTGATCGCGTCCGGGTCCACTTTTCGCCATTCATCCTCAGCAACGGTCCGAAGCCTGACTTTACGGTAAAGGCTGATGACCTGACGATTGTCAGGCTCTTCGAGTTGGCGTGCTATCGCAGGGAGGCATCTTCGATTGTACATCGCAAGCAAGGGATCATAATAGCCGCTCAATTTGGGGACTACGGCGTCGAACCCCTCTTTTGCGTCAATAATCAGAGAGGCCAGTCCTGGAACGAGAAAAGGCATATCGGTCGCCTTCACCAGAACCCATTCGGCAGGGCTGAAAAGCAAAGCCGTATAAATCCCTCCGAGCGGCCCCTGGTGGGGAATTATGTCCAGCGCCAGTGACACCCCCATATCCAGGTAGGGTTCCATCTCATTTACAACCACCATGATGGGATCGCAAAACGGGCGCAACGATTCAATCGCACGCTCAATTAACCGCTTGCCTCTGAACTGTTGAAGCGCTTTGTTTTTGCCGAACCGGACGCTCTTGCCTCCGGCCAGCACCGCTCCTGTTATCAAACGTCTTCCCTTAGCCGGATTTGGATGGAAATCGTTCGAGGGTTCTCCCAGCCCCGAAGGCTCGATAGCATTCCTTCTATTCCGCCGAGAACAAAATCTCCCACAAAATCCTTCATCGGCAGTTGTTTCCCATCGAGCTGAACGAGTATTTTCCGCTTTTTTCTGTCTTTGAGATACCGGTTTTCAACGAAGTCGGCGACCCCGCGCCAGTCGTCAAATGAGAATTTGGGGACCTGCGTATCGACCGCATCGTCGGAGACAACGGCAACGAGGTTATCACCAGGGCCGCAGATTGGCTTTGACTCCAACGCGGAACGGAATATCTCTATTTTCGGAAAACGAGATCTTTTAAACCCCTCGGCAATCAGGATGTCCTCGGTCCAGAAGAAGCGCCCCGCAATTTCTTCCAGGCTCATTTCCCCATCCGTCCGGCGGATCGAGGCAAACTGGTCCGGCGATGAAATGGCGATGACTCCGGCGCCGGCGCGCCTTAACCTCCAGGTGTCCTTGCCCTCTCGGTCCATCTCGAATCCGTGCGCATCATGCTTGATCGCCCCGACCCGGTACCCTCGCGCGGCAAGCTCCGGGATCAGCTTCTCAAGAAATGTAGTTTTACCCGAATCCGAAGCCCCTACGATAGAAATTATCGGCAGCATTATTTCCCTTTCATTCGACAGACTGTCAATCGGGTCGGCCCGAAGAGTCTATAATGTGAATGATCTTCATGAATCTTTCATTCTGTTCCACAATTTCGGAGGCGATTTCTTCCAGGATCTCACCCGGCTGGTCGTGCCCCACCTCCCTGGCCCGGCTTGCCCAAAGCCGGTATGAACGGGCGTGCTCCTCATTGTGGCTTATCCAGTGTTCCACCATTCTTCGGAGTTTCGCAGTTCCTGAAACGGCCTCCTCGCCTTTGTCCGGCCCATGCTCATGTGTGTGCGCCTCGCCATGTCCATGTTCGTCGTGCATCGGTTTGCTCCCTGGTTTGCCCCTCATCAAAGTTGCCGCGCCGTCTTGGATTATAAGGCGGTCCTCGGTAAATACTCATACGCGCCGTAATCGTCCAGTCCGTGCATCCCGTCCGTCCGCAATTGACCAACGGCAACTTGATATGATAGCCTTTTACCTGAGGAGAAACAAAATGATTCCATATCCCAACATAAACCCCGACCTTTTCTCCATCGGTCCGGTCCATGTGAGGTGGTACGGGGTGATGTACGTCCTGGGCTTTATAGCCGCCTATTTTCTGATTCAGAAACAGGAACGGTCAAAGCAGATCGGACTGGTCGGCACGACAGCCCAGGACCTGATTTTCTATCTGGCTATAGGACTTATCGTTGGTGGACGGCTCGGCTACCTCCTTTTTTATGAATATAATGACTTCATGCCATACATCAAAAACCCCCTGGAAATCATAGCCACATGGCATGGGGGGATGTCATTCCACGGCGGTCTTATCGGGGCCGTTCTCGCTGGATGGATCTTTGCCAGGCGAAAAGGGATTCCTTTCCCTGCCCTTGCAGACAGCGCGATCGTGACATGCCCGATTGGCCTGGGGCTGGGCCGGCTCGGCAATTTTATAAACGGCGAACTGCTTGGCCGCCCCACAGATGTCCCCTGGGCGATGATCTTTCCCGCCGGAGGTCCGATCCCGCGTCATCCGTCGCAACTCTACGAATCACTCGCCGAAGGCCTTCTGCTTTTCGTCATAATGTGGAATTTGCGCAAGAAACCTTTCAAAGACGGCATGATGGTAGCCTTTTTTCTCCTCTTTTACGGTATGATCCGGTTTATAATTGAGTTCTTCAGGGAGCCCGATACTCAATTGGGTTTTTTGCTCGGCTACTTTACCATGGGGCAGATTCTTTGTACGG
>JBEKXG010000558.1:0-3830 GCA_049512295.1 Syntrophobacteraceae bacterium | reverse complement strand
TTTATAAAGGTGGTGAAAGGCGCCAGCCTTCTGAGAAAAGAGAGAAAGTACCGGTTTTGATCGAAGGCCTGATTGTAAAGGTTGACACGAAAGTAGTAAAGGGTTTGAGGGTGACTCTCCTCGGAACCGGCGGCATTAAAGGCAATCCGAATTCCCTGGATGTTATTCGGGTCCAGGTCTGTGGTCCGGAGGGCAGGAAATTCCCGGGCAGTGGTGCCGAGTGCGGGAAGTTCCCGAACCCTCCCGTCCAACCCCATTGTCCAATACCGGACGTCGAGCACCTGTGCGTTATTCCGCGCCAGCATGAACAGGAGAATCGGAAGAACGCCCCTTATTTCCGTTCGCTCAATCTCAGCGTCCATATGGGAGGATAGGAAGTAGTTGATGTTCAGGAGGTCACGGAGACAATTTTTCATGGATTGTAAATAGGACTTGAACTGCCCATCGGTCATGGCGGCAAACTTGGGGATCTCTCCAAGCGGCTCCAGGGCGACCAGAACGTATGTCCGGGCCCGAGGGAAAAAGGCATTGACATTGGCAAAATCCGGCCCGCTGAATGGATAGAAGACGGTGCTGTCCGATGAGGCGGCAGCCCCAAGTTCCCTCTCAGACCACTGACGTTCGGGTATGAGCAGCCTTTTGTTCAGATTCCTCCAGCTTCGGTCGAAAACCCGGGAATACTCCACCCATGCCGGCCTGCTTTGAAATGCGGCCAATGCGCCTTGCGGAACTGCCATTCCTGCGATGAACCGGGCATAATGGTTGTATATTCCGCCATAATCGGGGCTCTTCCCGGCCGGGCAGGCCGGGTTGTCAATCGCGCCCGGCTGCCGGGCCGTGGCAAAATCATTTATAGAAAAAAGCGTCAGCATCAATAAAATGGAAATCATCGCCCGGCCGTGCCGTTTGATTCTGTCCGATATCATCGCTTCTCCTCCTGGAGCAAAGTAGATTGGCTTTGCCTGTTTGTAAGCCATTTGTAGAGAACCAGTAAAGATGCAACGGTCGTTAGGCAAAATGCGGAAGGCAGAGGCCTTTGGATGACAAGGTAGCAAAGCATCCAGCCGTTGACCGCCAGATAGAGCGCGGGAACCACGGGGTAGCCCCATGTTTTGAAGGGTCTTTTGAGGTAGGGCTCCTTGAACCGAAGGACAAACACGCCCAGAACGGCCATACAGGTAAACAGGGTGAGAGTGAAACCGACGTATGTCAGAACGAAGTTGAAAGCAGAAGTCAGGGCAAGGACAATTGCAACCGAGGACTGAATGAGGATGGCCCGGACCGGGACGCCTCTTTTGTTCCTCCCGGCCAGAAATCCTAGAGCCCTGATATCTTCGCCCATGGCGCTGGCAACCCTCGGGCCTACCATAATCATGGAGCTGAGGGCCGAGGTCAGAGCCAGGCAGATCAGTAACGTCATAAGCCGGGCTCCGCCCGCTCCGAAAATCGCCTTCGCCGAGAGGTAACCGACCTCGATTTTTCCGGCAAGCTCACCTGCGGGGACGGTAAACAGGAAAACAAGGTTGAGCAGAACGTAGCAGAGTGAAACAAAGAGGGTCCCCAGGAAGAGTGAGATAGGAAGATTCCCCTCAGGCCTCGGGATCTCCCCGGCGATATAGGCGGATGCGTTCCAGCCTGAGTAGGCGAAGGCGACGTAAACCAGCCCGACTGCAAAATCGGGATTGAAAACGGACCCTATTTCGCCGAGCGATTCAGGCAGTCCGATCTTTTGCGGGTACGGCATAGAAAAGCCTGCCACGATGAAAGACGCGACCAGGAGAATCTTGCCGACTGTGAAAACATTCTGAAAATGGCAGCCGAACTGCACATCCACGAGGTGCACCAGGGTGAGGACCACGATTGCGACCACTGCTACGACCGTTTCGTCGACTCCGGAAAAAGCCACCCCCGAATACCGCCCCAGCGCCATAGCCGTGAGCGCAATGGGAGCCCCGAAACCGACCAGGATGGAAACAGAGCCGGCAAGAAATCCGATTGCCGGATGGTAAATCTCGGTGAGATAGGTGTACTCGCCCCCGGATCGAGGCATCATCGCGCCCAGCTCACCGTAGGAAAGCGCTCCGCAAAGGCTGACAATGCCTCCCACAACCCACAGCATGATTGCGGAAAATGGAAAATGAACGCTGGCAAGTTGAAACCCAAGAGTGGTAAAAACGCCCGTCCCGATCATATTGGCGATGACCAGAATGGTGGCGGAAAAGAGGCTTACCGGCTTTTTCTGATTGAGCATCGGCCGTCCTTCATTCTGTTCGGCTGGACTTCTGGGATTGCAATCAAAGTAAGTCTCGCCGCTCAACTCAAGCCGCCCCCCAAGAGAGGTGCTCCAGCCAATTCACTTAACTTGCCGAATCGCGAAAACATGCATTTCCACAACTCAAGGCGGTCAGGTAAGACTGCGAATAGAAGGAACGAAGCGGCTTGACATTCAGGAGCGCGCTGCTTGAGCATGCTGGCCTTATGGGCAGCCAAACCTGAGATCCTCCTGACGAATTCCTGGCCTTGGATGCTCGTCAATGTTGGTAGTTGTCCGGGTTTTTCCAACGTAACTCGACATCATAATATGATTTGAAGGTTTCGTTGATCGACCGGGTTTCCGGCAGCACATAGACGATGCCATAGATTCCGGTAAAAGCCGGCTTCACGACGTCATCGAAAAACTTCGCCGGGACATTAATGCAACCGAAGGAAATCCGATGTTCGAGCGGCTTTGGACTGGCTAATCGTTCCAGGCGGCGCTCCTTGGGATTACCCGTAACAACTCTATGCAGGGAAGTGGCAGAGCCATAGTCGACCCAGAGGATGTCCTTGCCGGAGTAATTGAAGCCAAGATAGGAAACGAAGCGACCAGCCGGAGTGATGCGATCCTCGGGACGAATTTCCGACAGTTTCTTGTCACCGATACCGGGACTGAGGTCATCACCTTTTCCCAGGCCCAGCAGTGCTGGGGCTGCCCCACGAAGTCGTCCGTCGGGATCGAATACAAACACCCTGGCCTCAATCTTATCCAAGATGGCAAAAGGCATGCCGTGATGGTCTCTTGAATCTACGACCCAATCCGCCAAATGCCGGGCATCCTCGGACTTCCGCTCCTCGTTGAAGTTCGCCCATTTGGGGTGAGGCGCCACGGCAGGTCGCAACCTAGCAGGCAGTCGGTTTCCTACGGTCTCAGGGGCGGAAAATGAGCTGTCCGAGTTTGAGAATTGACCGGTGTTCTCTGCAGCGGCTGCTTGGTGAAGGTTGAAACAGATGGCCATGAGGCCCAGGCAAATCCCTGGCGCGATGATCACCGCGAGCGAGCACGCGCTCCAAAAGCGCTTTGTGCACCCGAATGTCGCAAATAAGCATAGCCTGATCTTTTCTATCGTTTTCACTGATTGTTCCATGTCGGATCGGCATGTTTCTGTTGACCTGTGATAACCGCGGGTAGCCCTGCCTCGGCTTTATCAAAGCCAAGGCAGGGGATACCCGAATCTAATTTAGTTTGCTGGTTCTGTCTACAAAGATCAGAAGATTTCTGATTGTGGAGACCTGAGTTCCAGACTCAGTCCTAAAAGGAAGGAAAAATCGCATCGATAAAAATGAACACGCCGTGCGGAGGTGTGGTGGTACTATCCGGCGCCCAGACTTGCAGCCCTTCTCTTGAAAATTACTAATTCCAGGGTTCTGAAACAGGAACGGTTTACACTGCTTGCCTTATGTTGCGAGTGGCCTTAACGTGCCGAAAGAATTCGGGTATTCGCTACGAGCCTGAAATTTGAAAATAGATTTACACATCGGCCATTTACAATCTAGTCAAGAATAGCTAGCAA
>JBEKXG010000557.1:0-6920 GCA_049512295.1 Syntrophobacteraceae bacterium | reverse complement strand
TCGCGGCGCCGTCCATTTCCGGGTGCATGTGTATGATGTCTGTCCCGATCGCAACGTGGACGGTAACGGGCAGGCCGCACCGGGCGGCGGCGGCCAGGAGGCTCGCATCCGCATGGGGGGCTCTTTCCATGAGCAGCGCCTCGCCCACCGCTTTTCCAAGACCTTCACCGCGTTCGTAATATGCCTTCAAAACGGCCCGGTGAATGAATTCAGCCGTTTCGTGCGCCATTCCGAACCGGCCGATGCCAAGTTGCGCCGCAACGTCTTCCGAGGTTTTCCCAGCCAGGGCGACTTCCACGTCATGAATGATTCCCGCGCCGTTCATGGCTATCCCTGACAGAAGACCCCGCTCGATTGCATTGATAATTATTGGATTCAGGCCGACTTTTACGGGATGCGCACCCATTCCCAAAATGACGGTCTTTTCGTTTCTTACCGCTTCGGATATGGCCGAAGCCGCCTTCCGGAGGTCTTCGGCGGCAAGTATCGAGGGCAGAGAATCCAAAAACTGCCGCAAAGAACTTCGAGCCGGCAGCGGGTGTGCGAAGTCAGTCATCGACACCTTGCTTTGCCGGTCCAGGAGGCTGGTCGTTTTAAGCCCGCCAAGGTCTATGGGCTTCCAGGCCGATTGAAACGCTCCCATTTGTTTTCCTTCCGATTTGTCTCGAAAAGTTCATCGCGGGCATGGCCCCGCACCAGTCATCGCGGGCATGGCCCCGGGAGCGCAACGCGGTCTCGACCCTACGCGCTCACGCGCTTGATTTTCGCCCCCACGCCGGATAGTTTTTTCTCTATGGCCTCGTAGCCTCGGTCCAGATGATAAATACGGGTGACTTCACTGGTTCCAACGGCTGCCAGAGCGCCAAGGACCAGCGAGGCCGAAGCCCTCAGGTCCGTGGCCATGACGGGCGCCCCGGAGAGTTCCCTGACCCCGCGCACGATGGCGGTCCTGCCGTCCAGATCGATATCGGCGCCCATGCGCTGCAATTCGAGCACGTGCATGAAGCGGTTTTCGAATATGCGCTCCTTTATCAGGCTGACCCCGCCTCCAAGGGCCATGAGGGACATGAACTGGGCCTGCATGTCCGTCGGGAAGCCCGGAAAGGGCTGCGTTTCAACATTGACGCTTCGTATCCTGCCGTTGCGGTGGACCTCGATAAGGTCCCCGGAAGTTTCGATCGAAAGCCCGGCATCGCTCAGCTTCCGGATTATCGCCTGGAGATGGTCGGGCCTGCACCCTCTGAGCTTCAGTCTGCCCCCCGTAATTCCAGCCGCTACGAGGTAGGTGCCGGCTTCGATCCTGTCGGGAATTACCTCGCAACTCGACGGGGTAAGTTTACGAACGCCCCTGACGGTGATTTCATCCGTGCCGGCGCCTTCGACCCTGGCCCCCATCCGGTTGAGATAGTCTGCAAGCGCCACCACTTCCGGCTCGCGCGCCGAGTTTTTCAGAACCGTGACCCCATCGGCCAGGCATGCGGCCATCATGATGTTTTCGGTCCCGGTTACCGTCACCTGGTCAAAGGTGATGCGGGCGCCCCGCAGTCTTTTTGCCAGCCCCACGACATAGCCGTGCTCCAGGGAGATATCCACGCCCATCTGCTCGAGGGCTTTGAGGTGCAGATTTATAGGCCTCGCCCCAATGGCGCACCCGCCCGGAAGAGAAATGCGCGCGCGGCGGTAGCGGGCCAGCATGGGTCCGAGCACGAGGACGGAGGCACGCATCGTTTTGACCAGATCGTAGGGGGCCTCGAGCGTGTGAATGTCAGAGGTGTCTATCTGAAGAATGTGATTGTGTTGGGAGGCCGCCCCCATGTGCGCGAGCAGCGACTGCATGGTCCCTATGTCGCGCAGGCGGGGCGCGTTCAGGAAGCTGTGCGTCCCGTTCGCCAGCAGAGTGGAGGCCATGAGAGGCAAAACGCAGTTTTTGGCCCCGCTGATCTGCACTTCACCACGCAGGGGGGTCCCTCCTTCGATAACCAGTTTATCCATAATCTACCCCCCCTTGCCGCGGAGGTGCAGGACTCGCTTTATGCCCGAGTAGTCTTCGATGAATTGGAATCTTGCGGCCAAGTCCTGTGGAAACTCCGCTTCAAGGATTTCCGCCTGCCCCAGTCCGATTTCCAGGAGCAGAGACCCCCGCTGTTTCAAATGGACATGAAACTGTTCAACAATCTTTCGGATCAGGGCCAGACCACGTTTTCCTCCGCCCCTAAGGGCGGAACGGGGTTCATAATTGGCGATTTCGGGCGCGAGGTCAAGAAATTCCGCATCCGATACATAGGGGGGATTTGAAACGATAAGATCGAACAGAGGCCGGGACGCGAGCGCCCCGAAAAGGTCCGCGACAACGAAAGAAATCCGGTCTGCAACTCCGTGCCGCACGGCGTTCCTTCGAGCGACTTCAATGGCCGACCATGATTTATCAGCGGCGATGACCCTTATCCCGGTCCGCTCATGGGCCAGGGCGACCGCTATTGCACCCGATCCAGCGCCCAGATCCAGGACAAGAAAAGGTTCATTTCCTGCGATCTCCAGGGCCTTTTCCACAAGCACTTCGGTTTCAGGGCGCGGTATGAGGACCGCGGGAGTAACCTCGAAATCCAAAGACCAGAATTCCTGCTTTCCAGTGATGTATTGAGTCGGCTCGAAGGCGGCCCTTCGGCGGATGAAGCCCCGGAAACGCGCCAGCTCTTCAGCGGAAAGCGGCTTGTCATGGTTGAGGTAGAGATGGATGCGTTCCATACCCAGGGCATGGGCCAGCAGCACTTCCGCATCTGCCCTCGGCTGCTCGAATCCCTTCTCGCTGAAATATTCCGTTGTCCATTGGAGGACCTTCAAAACGGTCCATTGCTCTTCCATTCATTTGCCTTGTATAACGGATATCGGATATCGGAGTGCCTCGCGGAGCGTGAATTTCCGGCGGCGCCCGGCTCCCTTTTCGCCCGGTCCCGCCAAAGGCGGGATCTGGCAGATTAAAGCGTTTGCTGCAGACTTTTCACTAGTTAGTTTCCATCCGGAAAGGGTCCTTTTCCGCCCCCGGATCGAGTCCGGGGCAGGCTCTGGCGGTGTCAATCAATCTCGCGGTACCCAAGTACGCCTCCGCGCAACCCCTCGATTTCCTAGCCAGAACGGAAAATCCCTCCTTTCCGAACAGAAACCTCGCGGGGCGTGGAGTTCTCGCCCGGGGTTTCCGGATGGACACTGTTACAGCCTAACTACGGCGCTTTGAACCGGCGAGATTTCTCAGGAAGTTCAGGACCCGGCTCGCCACTGGTTCTCTGAGCGTCCCCGCCTGCGGCTACCCCCGGAGGCAAGCCGGTCCGCACAATTTATAATCGTATTGCCGAATTAGCCTCTTTCGCTTTATAAGATCCGACATCCAGCGCACATATCCGGCTACAGCCACAGATTCCTCGCGTGGATCGCGCCTTGAGTCATGGAATTGCGCAATCGCCTCCCGGTACATGCCGACAATGGAGGGCAGCGTGCGCGCCAGGCTCGCTTCCGAACGCACTCTATTGGAAACATGGAGTGCGTCGTTCGCATCGTAGCGGTTAATTTGATCGAGTAACACCTTTGCGGACGGCATCAACCCAAGGGTGGTGCACCCGAAGTTGCGCAGCCTCAGTGAATCGAAATTGCTGCCGGCCACCATCGGACCTGCGCCTTCCTCGCCACAGAGAACTACAGCAGTTCCGACCGCCATGGCTTCCAAAGCAGATCTCCCCTTGGCGAACACGATATCGTAGGAACCCAGAACAGTTTCAGGCGAGTGCACCGGCGCTTTGGAGGCAAGTCCACGCACATCCAACTCCAGGCCCGCTTTTTTGCATGCCTTCTTTACGGGCTTGGTATAGTTCTTTTTTGAAGCATAGTTGCTGAAAAGGAGCGCTCGTTTTGGAGTGGCTGGAAACGGTCCGCTTTGTTTGAAGCGATCTGTATCTACGAAATTATGGATGATCCGGATCCTATGGTCGGGGACCCCGTGTTCGATGCAGTGGCGGCGGGTCAATACACCAACGGCTGCATATTCAATGATGCGTGGATGAATGGGCGCAAGTTCCTCCCAGGGGACAATGCCATGGCAAAAGTAAACCGCAGGAACATCGGAAAATTGGAGAAGGGCGGTAATTGTTTCGAGGTGATGCCGGCCATGAATGATGTCAGGTCTAAAGCTGACCCGAGAGAGGTCTGAGAAGACGGGAACGCCCAAGGAGTCGATCTCCCGGGCCACCTCCCCGAGGACGTTGCTGTAAACTGCGACCTCGTGCCCCTGCCTGGCCAGGGCCGGGGCCAGATCACGCACGTAGAGCTCAGTGCCTGCCCTTGCGGCGAGTGAGTTATTCGTGATGAGTATCTTCAAAGCAGTAACTCTGTCCCTCCGGGACACCCAAGAAAAGAACTCCACACCCGCCCCCGATGAAACGTCCCCGCTCATTCCGACGTCCGCCATGCGCCCTCCGATTCGATACCCGACTTCGCGAATTTGTGCAATCGAAAAGGGGCAAAGTGCGCGAGCGGCAAACCACTCCTCTTTTGCGCAGGAGTCGAACCGGCCTGCGCCGATTTATGCTTCTGCTTGACATCCGGCTAACCGGGCATTATCCGGCATCAATGCGGCACGAATATCCGGGCTTTACCGGCCAAACAGGTTAGTTTCCGTCCGGGGTTTCTGCATGGACACCACATTAAGGAGGGAAATATCATGATGCCGGTTGCACCTCTGATGATCGAGCACCGTCTGATTGAGAGAATGATCCGAGTAATCGGCGTTGAACTCGTTCGAATCGAAGAGACAGGAAAAGTAAACCCTGAATTCGTGGATGTGGCCGTTGACTTCGTCAGAACATACACGGACAGATGCCACCATGGAAAGGAAGAGGACATCCTGTTCAGGGACCTCAAGATGAAGCCTCTCACCGGCGAGCTCGAACGCATCCTTTACGAGCTGATCGAGGAACACCGCAAAGGAAGGGAAGTGGTAGGACAGTTGGTTGAAGCTAAGGAGCAATACCTTCGGGGAGAAAGCGGAGCGGTCTCGCGCATAATCGGCTGCCTGCGCTTCCTGGTCGAATTCTATCCGAAGCACATCGAAAAGGAGGACCGGCACTTCTTTCTGCCTTGCATGGGCTTTTTCACCATGGAAGAAAAAGACGCCATGCTGGAAGAGGAGATGGATTTCGACAGGAATTTCGTCCACGTAAGATACAAAGCCGTGGTGGAAAGTGCTGAAGGCGTCCCGCAGAAGCCTACCGCGATCGATAGAGATGCGTAGCGGGACGTCTTACGCCCTGCGGGTCTTACGCATATTAAAGGGCGCCAAAGCGAAGCACGTTAGCTTCTAAGGCGCGGAGCTTTCGCCTTGCCTCAAGGCGGGCTTCTGCGATTGTTAAACGCGTGCCGCGCGTACCAGCGCGACGCTGGAGAATGGTTAATCAAAGACTGTGGGCCTTTGCTTTTCCGCAACAAACAGGCCGGGGGGGGGCCGCCCTGGTGTACATCCGGAAATACCGCACGGAAACCGGCCTAGAGCATCAGGTATCCATCTGGAGCCAGGCTTGTCGCGAGCATGACAGCATTGATGTCGCGATGGTCCGTGAAACCGGGTGCTTCCCTGTTGGCGGGCTGAAGCCAGAAGTTCTCGATGATTTCCGCCAGATCACGATACCGCATCAGGTTTTCAACTTGCTTTCCCGGTGATTGTTGCCCAGTGAAAACGCCGGGTTTTTCTTCACTGAGGCGATGCAGTCTTTCAAGAGCATGCAGACCGATGGAAAGCCCCAGTTCGCGAAATGCGAGCCTATAACGGGCTGGAGCCTTTAGCGAACCTGTTCCGGTGTAGATCTGCAACCCGAGTCGGCATGCTTCCAATAGAGCCGCTAAAAGATCCGACTGAAGAAAAGGTCCCCTCGCCATCATTTGCGCCACTGTGAAGGCATCGGATAAAAGGCCGCCAATACCGAGAGGGTCATCGGTGGTCCAATCTTTTCCTTTGCACAAGGCAGCCAGACCGTCGATTTCCCCGGCCAAATCCGGTAACCCTTCCGAATCTCCTGCCTGGCCTATCTGAAGCTCGCAACAGGCGATGAGTCCGTCGAGAGGGTCGTGATGTCCCATGGATGCGACGAGTGGATACGAGAGATCGATGCTCATCTTCCAGTACATTCGCTTCTGACTGGAAATCGAACCATATGTGAATTTGGCGTAAGCCGTTTTTGCAAGTTCAACGGCCCACCGTCCGAAGGCCGGATTTCCCGTGATCGAGCTTACCCGGTTGAGGGCGTGCATCCATTTGGTGAGGTAATGATAGTACTGCCCGTCACGATCCCATTCCAGCCGGTCATCGATGGGATCATCGGGGCCGCGTTCGTTCATTTTCTTGCCGATCCTCAATCCTCCGATTGTCGGGTGCAATTCCCCTTCCCGCTCATCGAGGCCGCCGATCCAGCCTTTTCGCCCATCGTCGCCGCGATGACGTCCAAGAATCCTGTGTACCTGATCAACAAGCAGCAGTGAGAGGTTTTTGAAGGTTTCATCATTCGTTTCCCGATACAGCCCGAGGAAATTGCAAACCGCAAATGCGTCGGTCCACAGGTACCGCCGTTGCACGTCACCGGCCGGTGAAAGCCCGGTCAGAGCGGCAAATTCTTTCATGAGCTTTACGGCAATTAGAAATCCCGGGGTCTGTTTCACTTATCACACTCCTTGGGGGGGGCAGCCTTTTTCGGATGACGGGGTCCAATTCAAACCCATGAATGGCTTTCAAACTTCCTTGGCCCACCGCCGGTCTTCATTGTTTTATTATTAAGTAAAGCTCTTCCTCGACAATAAGGCTGTCAACAGCTCGTGTCCACACGGAGGCAATCGCGACGCTCCGCCAGGTATAGGAAAAGGGTGATAGGATGCAAAACGGGGCT
>JBEKXG010000556.1:0-3842 GCA_049512295.1 Syntrophobacteraceae bacterium | reverse complement strand
CAGTGAGTACCCCTTTCGCATTCGAGCCAGGGTCCGCTTGCGCGCCTGCTCTTGAGCCTCGGTCAGTCCGTTGGATTTCTGAACGCCGATCAACCTGGCTACAGGTACGCCCCGGCGGGTGATAATGATCTCCGCGCCATCTTGAACCGCATCGACACAGCGAGAAAGATGCTGGTTTGCTTCCCGGATGCTTATGAGCTCTTTCATGGACAAAACCCTTATTGTGTAAGTTTGACATCCGACCCATTCTTTCATGTAGTACGTACTACATTATTCGTCAAGCAAGAATGGTGGGATTACACCTTGAAATAATGCGAATGCAGCATGGTTCTACGGGTTCACCTTGAACTGACACCCCTGGCCTGGATATTTTCCGTCCTTCAGATGCGGCAGTGGCCGGTTCCGGGTTTCGAGCGCCCACTCAACCCCAGCCTTGGATTGGGGAAAATGACCCCAAAAATGAAATCATGGTTGTGTAATTTCAACTACTTACCGAGACGGTCAACTGAGCTATCTCTTTAATATCGAGTAATTGTCTCGGTCCGACCCCTCTGCCCCTGCAAAAATCGTTTGGTTGTTCTTTGGTTGTCATTTTCGGCTTCCTCTTCTCCGAATTCCTCAAGAAATGAAGTCTGGGGCAGGCGGCGAGGAAACCGCTTTTCGGGCGCGACCCTATCCCCAGAAACAACTATATTATAGCACGACAATGATTCTCCGATTCAAAAATTTCATTTATGGTTTCAAAATTAGCTATGGCTGCACCCTGTGCTAGTCCGCCTCTTAACACTCAAAGGGACGTTTGATACACTGTCAGACCAAATGGAACAGCCTCGGAATATTCTTGGCCATGAGGAAGAATGCAAATAAGAGTGAAAAATGTCAATCGTGTGCGAATGGTCACAGTGATTTGCTGGCCGATCATTTTTAGATATCTCGCACCTCCCTTCAGTTCTGGCTTTTTTGAAGCCCAAGCCGCTTTAGAGCAGTCTGGACCTGTATCAGTGACCATTGACCACCACGCCTTGCTTTAATTCCCAGCTTATTAAGCTCTGTCACTATCTGCCTTTGAGTCATCCCGGTCTTCTTGAATCCCTCAAGGATATGTCTCAGGCTGTCGCTGAAGGCTTGCGCGTTCGCCTGCCGTTTCAGGTTGTCTTTGGGAAGGTTTGGGTTCCCGAGTTTCTTACCCTTTGCCCTAGCCAGAGCCAGCCCGTTTTTGGTTCGCGCTGAAATCAGGTCGCGCTCTATCTCAGCCATAAGGGCAAACATTGTTATCATGGTCTTTGAGGCTATGTCGTGCTTCCCATTAATCACGATGCCCTGCTTAATGGCAATCAGCCTGACTTGCTTTTTGATTAGGCTGTCCACAATCTGGCAAAGCTCACCTACTGACCGACCAAGCCGGGATAGTTCCGAGACTATCAGGGTATCACCCTTGTTGAGCCGACTCAGAAGCTCATCAATCCGCCTCTCCTTTGTGGTCTTACGGCTGGAAATCTCAATTTTGAGGTAGTCGTCCACAGTGAGGCCATTGGCCTTGCAATATTCCTCAATCTCAAGTCTCTGGTTGTCTGAATCTTGTTTGGCTGCAATGCTTATTCTCAGATAGGCCCAGGTCTTCATTTCTGACTCCCTTCAATATGATTAATCGAGTCTGACTAACTTTATAAACGTGCGTTTGTAGCTTGTCAAGGAAAATTTCCGACTTTGAGGCCGAAATTTGATCGATTCTGAAACGAAGGGGAAAGAGCCTTGACTGTTCATTCAAAATGCCGCTCAGGAAGGCTCTGGAATGCTCTACAATGAATCCATTTTGCTGAAAGGCTGCAAACTACAGACGCGAGACAGCCACTTATTCCGGTTTCTGTCTTCTCGACTGCAAACTATCCAGGGTTCCGCTCGGCTTGGTTTGGTTTCGATAGGGGACCCGCTCCGAATCTAGGGGCTGGATTGCGACATAGAATTCTCAAATACCTCTTGCATTAACTCGACAGTGTTGTAAATTGTCGTGTAGTCTCAGAGCCACTGACACGTTGCCCCCGTCAATGATTCTTGAGCTTCGGAGTGCCTGCACGATAGAGGAAACGGAGATTGGAGAGCTTTATTTCTGTCGTATAACACTTCTAACACAAAGGATTCATACAATGAAAACAACCTACTGCCTATTGATGACGGCAACAGTTGTTACATTGCTTGCTTCTGCGCCTGCATTCTCAGAAAGTCCCAGCCAACAGGAGGCAAAGAAATTGGAAATCCAGACTGCACAGAAAGCACCATCCAAGACCGTAGTCGAAGCAATTGAATCTGTTCGGCATTCCATGGTTCAGATAGCAGTCAAACTTGAACCTTCACAAATGAAGGGACCGGGCAGTCCTATTCGCCCTCTTGGATCAGGATTTTTCATTGATTCAGAAGGCTATGTCATCACAGCCCGACATGTCATCCATCCTGATCTTACAATAGCTCTCAATCAACTACGCGTCGGCCTACCCATGACAAGTTTTGGAGAATCCCAAGCTAAATTCACGTTTACGGGCTCGTTTCAACTCGTACCAGTTGAAGTGGTTGATGAGGACGAAAAACATGATCTTGCGTTGCTAAAAGTTCTACAAAATCCGTTTAAGAACCAAGTGCGGCCTATGATTAGCGTTGATGGAAAGGATATTACTCCACTAATAGTGTCAGTCTCTAGCGTTGATCCACAAAGACCAAAGGATGGAACTCAAATTGCTATTTCTGGTTATCCCCTTCCGGGACAGGAGTTAATTACCAATGTCGGATACATAGCAAGCTCCCAAGGAATCACGCAGGTACAGGTGCCAATTCCGAATGCTCCACCCGGATTCACGATTATTGATATCTTGGACGTCTACTATGCTGATGTGAGGGTAAATCATGGTAACAGTGGAGGACCAGTTTATTCAGTTGAAACAGGTAAGATTATTGGAGTAGCTGTCGCTATGAACATCGCCGTGGTAGAGCTGCAAGGTGGTAAACCCTACATCACTCCTGACACACACGTACCTCCTTATTATAATGCAGGAATAGCGCTTGTGGTGCCCATACAGTATGTTCTGGATCTGGCCAGAAAGCACAATGTCTCTATTCAGCAATAGTAAATCAATCGGGTCACCGTGTAAGGAAGTTCCCTGCCACCCCTGCTTGGAGGTCCGCAAGTGGTCCGATAGCCAACATTTGCCGCTTAAGGTGGCGGGACGACTACAAAATATTTCGGTCACGCAGGTTGAAATCCTCTCGCCCCGATTCTTTCGCACTGTTTCGATTCCGCTATTTTTTTCCGGTATCCATCTGTTGCCCTGTCGCCTGCAAACCGTTATTGGGTCTATATGGCGAATGGTTCGACTCCCACGATCTGGGTGAGAATAAAAATTGAGCGCTTTCCCCTCTTGGTGCAGAAAAGGTGCAGGTTCAAAACGGCCCTTACTCCGTCTATGTTTGCGATAGTAGTTATTCTGGACATAATGTGCTCATGGTCGGCCCGCCCGGGTCCGGCAAGACAATGCTCGCCCGGCGTCTCTCCGGGGTCCTTCCACCGCGGAGCTTCGACGAGGCGCTGGAGACGTCCAAGATATTCAGCGTCGCCGGAATGCTGAATAACAGCCCGCTCATAGTCAAGCACCAGTTCCGCGCCCCTCATCATACCATATCCGACGCAGGGCTCGTCGGCGGCGGCCACATGCCGAAGCCCGGGGAGGTCAACCTCGCCCACAACGGGGTCCTCTTCCTGGATGAATTCCCGGAGTTCCGGCGAAACGTGCTCGATCTTCTGCGCCAGCCGCTCGAAGACGGGCAGGTCACAATCGCCAGGGCCGCAATCGCCC
>JBEKXG010000555.1:0-3846 GCA_049512295.1 Syntrophobacteraceae bacterium | reverse complement strand
CCCCAAACGAGCAATCCTCCAACAAATGTGGATACACCCATAAAGAACCACGGATATTCCTTTAGCGCTCCAAAGAGGGATTTCGCCATATCGCTGAGGATTGACGGAATCAACCACAAAATAAGCATGGACATAACGATGATGAACCCGACACGCAGAATCGAGGAGTTCTTCGAGACGCTCAGGAACGTAGAGAAACGGGTTTTGCTCAACTCCGTTTCCTCGGCAGGTCCCTCTTTAGGGCTTCCGTTGAGAAGAATGAGCCAGACCTGCGCCATGAAGAAGAGCATCAGGATGAGACCGAGAGGCATTCCGACAGCCAGCAGAATCCAGGCCCGGTAGTTGAACGGCACCAGTTCCGATTCGATCTGTGTGTGGTAATCTCGAAGCGAACCAAAGTTGTTTTCGAACAGCATCTTTTCATATGCGCTCAGAGCGGCGCCGGGGCTTTCGTATATCTTCCTTCCGCCGGAGTCCAGGATGCAGACTCGGGACTTAAGACCCGATTGGTTGTAGACGGCAACGAAAATTCCCAACTGGAGCAAAAGGAGCAAGATCGCCCTATCGGCCAAGACCAGCTTTGGATATTTAGCGTCCTCGAAAAACTGGGAAAGAGACAAACTTTGTGGCATATGCAGTTCCAGGCGCCATTTCGTTAAAATCTTCGACGATCACCCTTGTATGGCAGAAGTCTTAGGAAAGCTAACATTGCGTGATATGGCGAGTCAAACAAAAATACCGGGATGCAGCCGGGGTAACTGAAAAGCCCCCCAAGGCAGGACCTTGCAGGGGCTTTTTAGTTATACTCTTCGGGCAAAAGCGCACTAGACCCGGTTGAGTTCCTTTTCCCGCGGGAAAAGAGGCAGGTACCTGTAGGAAAGCGAAATTATGAGAATGCAGTAGGCCAGCATAGCAAGAATAGGCGCAGTTTCGTAGACGGTCGGAATATAGACCTGCCATTTATCGAAGGGCATAACAGGCGCGGCGATGGCCGGGATAGTCATGACGAAGCGATTAATCGACACGCCGATAATGTCGAGCAGAAAGGCGCTGAAAAGCAGGCAATTGCTCTTTCTGCCTGCGGGCGAGAGCAGGATGATGGCCGGAAGAACGCCGCAGACACCGATCTCGGCGATCAGCAGCCAGATTCCGTAGGGGCCCCAGTAAAAATCACCCAGGGTCAAACCGAATTTGGGCGACTGAACGAACGCCCAGTATGCCGTGTCTGCAATCTTCAGGATAATGTAGACGCCCAGCAGCACGCCTTCGATCTTGCCGATCAGTTCATACACGCTGCGGTCCACCAGTTTTTTTGCCGAGACTCTTTCGATAGCTCTGCATATAAGGGCGGTGAAAGCCGGTCCCGAAGCTATTGCGGAAAGAATGAAAAGAAAGAAGGTCCAGGGCCAGATGAATAGCCCTGCCCTGAATACGTAAGGCCTGCCGAAAAGAACTCCGGCGACGCCGCCCAGAGACCCCTGGTGGAAAAAGCTCAGGAATGTGCCGGTGAGGGCGAAAATCGCCATTACATCATGCATGCTGTGTCCGAATACCCTGAGAGACTTCACTTCGCCGATTTGGCGGTTCTCGAAAATTATCGGAACATATTCGATGATCAGGACAATCGCATAGCAACTGATGCAGAAGATAACTTCCGTCAGCATCGAGTGGACGTTTGCATGCCAGTATCCGAACCAGCCCCGCAGAGGCTGCCCTATTTCGAGCAAAAGGATCGCGAGCGCCCCCGTGTAGCAGACGAACCCCACTACAACGGCAAGATTTATTATCTTTCCGAGTTCTTTAAACGCAGGAAAGAAACGGGACAGCCCGTAGTAAAGGAAGCCGGTAAAGAACGCCCCGGCGCCGAGCGCGATAATGGCCAGGTCCGCCGTAATGTAGGCCCCGAAGCCGAAATAGTCATTGAGCCCGGTAAGATTCAAGGCCTTGAGAAGCACCACGCCGCCAGCCAGTACGCCCCAGCCGATCACTCCGACCAGAAGCAGTGTCCAGAGCCCGAAAATCGGAAGCGGGCAGCGCTTCAATCCTTCTGGAATCAGTGCTCTATCCATTCTCTACCCCTCGTAAACAAGGAAATCAGATTTGGGCTGATTCTCTATCCTATGCTTTCTGTGTAATGGCATTATCGGAAAGTTTCTTTATCCAGTCCTGAGTGCTGATGTAGTAGACCTTCGGCTCGGTGTGGAGCTTTTCCAGTATGCGGAACGCGTTCGGGTCCTTTGACAGCCTGGCCACATCCGAGTGCGGATCTCTCAGGTTGCCGAAGGCTATGGCCTTCGCCGGGCAGGCGTCGGCGCAGGCGGTCGTATAGGTCGCCTTGTCAGGATCGGTCCCGTCCTTGTAGGCTTTTGAGCGAGCCTTTAGAAGCCTCTGATGGCAGAGCGTGCACTTCTCCACTACACCGCGCATCCTGGTGCTCACCTCCGGGCTCAGCATGCTTTCCATCGGCCCGGGCCACTTGGGGTCCCACCAGTTGAAGTCCCTCGCATGATACGGGCAGGCGACGATGCAATACCTGCATCCGATGCAGCGTGGATAAATGTGCGTAACGATCCCGTTATTTTCGTCCCTGGTTGTCGCATTGACAGGGCATACGAAAGTGCAGGGGGAGTGGTGGGGCGAGTCGCAGTGCATGCATGGACGAGGCAGAAAGGCGTATTTGTAGTCAGGGTAATTCCCGCCGTTGTTCAACTGAAATATTTGCATCCAGTTTATGGAGCGCAGTTTATTCGATTCGTCCGGCCTGAAAGATATATTGTTTTCGGCCTGGCAAGCAACTGCGCATGCGCCGCAGCCTGTACACCTGTCCAGGTCGATCACCATCCCAAAACGAACACCGCCTTCTGAATGTCCTTTTTCGCTCACAGATTACCCCCTCACACGCGACTCAGTTGAGCGCGGCAAGCCCACACGGTCCCCATGCCGCTCACGGGGTCCAGTTGAACTTCCATCAAACTGTTCGCATTCGTTCCCTTGTTCAGAATGTATTGGTCATAGGCCCTGTGCCCCAGACCGTTGGGCAGATAAACGACTCCCGGGCGAGCCGCAGCAGAGATATTTATCCGCACAGTCCGCTCCCCCTGCGTCGTTTTAAGGGAGACGCGCTCGCCTTGAGAAAAGGCGAGTTCGGCCGCCGTCCGGGGGTGTAATTCAATGAATGCATCCTCATCCTTAAGAACGTAATCGGGAATCAGTTTATTCATGAAAGGCGGCGTCGGAAGATAGCCGCCGGTGGTAAAAGAAGGCTTGTAGGCAACCAGCAGCAGTGGGAACTCGCTCTCACTCCCCGATGGGTTCAGAAGTGCAAAGTGAGGCAGATAAAGTCTATCGTCGGCAAGGGAAGCCCCCTTTTGCGCGATCGACCGGCATGCAAGCTCCAGTTTACCCGAAGCGGTCTCGAAACCGGCTGTTGCCGCAGGTGCGTCATACCAGCAAAAACCGGCTTTGAGCTTCTTCCAGAGGTCTGGGCCGTCTGAGAAATTCGGCTGAACGGATTCAGCGGCAGTAAGCTTAATGATTGGAACATCCGGCTTATCGGCGACCGCTCCTTTCTGCGATTGCGCAAGGCCCTCCACCCTGAATTTGAGGTATTCCTCATAGCTCTTCCAGGGCATGGAGGCGGCCACCGTGCCGCCGATACCGCCTGCCAGCGCCAGGAGCGCGTTTCCAGTGTGCTTCGTATCGAGCAGCGGTTTAATAACAGGGGCGCTGACAGCATAGTATGAGAAAGCCGCCCCTGGAATACCCACGATGTCATCGTAGCGTTCGAAAGCCGTGTGGTCGGGCAATATCAGGTCGGACTGCGCCGCCGTTTCGTCCATGTAGGAG
>JBEKXG010000554.1:0-3856 GCA_049512295.1 Syntrophobacteraceae bacterium | reverse complement strand
TCCTCCGTCTCACGCCCTCAATGCTGGCGGGAAATCTCTGCGTCCTTAAGGGTAGTGAAAATCAGCCTGCCTGCGGTAGTCTGCAGTATGCTGGTCACCGAGACCTCGACTTCCTTTCCGAGATGCCTGCTGGCGTTTTCCACCACTACCATGGTCCCGTCTTCCAGATAGGCTATCCCTTGCCCCTGCTCCTTGCCTTCTTTCAGAATATGGAGCCGGAGCACCTCACCCGGTAGAACCACCGGCTTCAGCGCGTTCGCAAGCTGGTTGATGTTCAGAATGCGAATTCCCTGGACCTCGGCTACCTTTGAGAGGTTGTAATCGTTGGTGACTATCTTGGCGTTTAGCCTCAACGCAAGGGCCACAAGCTTGGCGTCCACGTCGTTCAGGTTTTCGAAGTCCTCTCTGTCGATCCGAACCTCAACGTGCTTCTCCTGCTGGAGGCGCTTGATGATGTCGAGCCCGCGCCGCCCCCGCACCCTTCTTGTAGGATCGGGACTGTCTGCAATGTGCTGAAGTTCTTGCAGCACGAACTCGGGAATTACCAGCACACCCCCAAGGAAGCCCGTCTCCACTATGTCTGCGATTCGTCCATCTATGATTACGCTTGTATCGAGAATCTTGCTCAGTGGATTTCCGCGCATTCCCCGAGCGAACCAGGGCCAGTTCGGAACTCGCAGTTCCTCGATCTTAATACTGCCCAGCACCATTCCTATGTAACCAAAAATGCAGGATAATATAATATAGATGACAACACTGACCGTGGTGTTCTGGATGGAGGCAAATCCCACGCCGATGAGTTTGGCAATTAAAAGTCCGAGAACCAGGCCAATAGTCCCGCCTGCCAGGACTTTCAGAGGGATATGCTTGACCAGTTTCACGACGCTCAGACCCGCTATGCCGACAATAATGCCGCCCAGCAAACCGGCCCACGGCGTCCAATTATAAGGGGCTACCCCTTCGTTGTTTAGATTTACTCCTATAAGGTACCCTCCAAAGGCGCAAATGGCGATCAGGATCAATTTGAAAATGAGCCAACCCCACTTCACACTTCTCACCCCCCTTCTGATAATAATATGCGGATAAACACAAAAAAATGCCAGTTCCAGGAAGGAATCTTTGGTGGTAAAGACTGGATGGACTATGAAAGATTCAGCCGGACCGGGCTACCTCAGCAATTCGAAAATAGATTGTTCGATTTCGTCTTCAGTAACGTCCTGTACAATGGAGAGTTCTTTGAGAAGAAGCGTTCTTGCCGTATCCAGCATCTTTCTCTCGCCGAAGGAAAGTTCTTTGTCCCCTTTGAGCACCGTCAGATCACGGAGCACCTCGGCAAGCTCGTAAATGGACCCGGTTTTGATCTTCTCCATGTATTCGCGGTAGCGCCTGTTCCATGTACCTCCGTTAACTGAGACTTCCCTGCTCAGAAGGATATCGAATACCCTGGGGATGTCGGTCTGGGTAATCAAGCCTCGCAATCCAACCGTTTGAGCGTTCGGTACCGGGATCATGATTTTCATATCATTGTCCAGAATGCGCATGATATAGAAATCCTGACGCTTGCCACCGATACTTTTCGACTCGATGGATTCGATTTTCCCTACGCCGTGTGCCGGGTACACAGCCAGATCGCCAATTTTGAACATAGGACCTCCACACTCCGGAGAAAGGGCCAACAAAGCGAAGCGTACTAATTTTATCATCACTTGGGATATTTGCAAAGAGTTAATCTGTTTCCGGAAGGGATTGAGCGAAAAAGCAGGCGATACAGTAAAGGATGTAGAGTAAATAACATTAAGATTCTGCAGAAGGTGTCAAAAAAAGAATAATTGGCAATGTATCCTCACAGAACGGCTTTGCGCCGGCCGTGACTTCGGCAAAAACCTATGGATAACTGATTTTACACCATCGGGAGCAAACAATATATAGCTAAATTGCTGTCCGTTTCCAGGGTCGCAGATACGGCCAATGCCATTCGCCTGTGCTTTTATTCGGCGGGCGCGGCCTGTGGAGCCGATGGCAATGGTAGCTGCGGTTGTTGGGGCGGCGCCTGCATCAGAGGGGCAAACCTCTTGTCCACCCGCTCGACCTCCGTCTTTATCCGTTCCTGCAACTGGGCGTAGGCCTCCTCAAGCGATCTTGCCATGATTACGATTTGCCCCTGGCTTACGATCAGCCGTTTTAGTTCCGGAATTTTAAGCCGCGTCGCGGACTTGAGATAAACGGGCTGTATATAGAGTATCACCTTGCCGACCGGCAGAATTATCATCTTGCCCCTGGCCACCTCCGATCCCGACTGGTCCCAGAGCGTAAACTGCTCGGATATCCTGGTGTCCTGGTTGATGAGCGCGTAAATCTGGGAAGGACCGAAGACGAGTTCTCCCTTCGGAAAATTGTAAACGATGATCTTTCCGTAATAAGGACGGTCGCAGCCAACCAGCGTCAAAGACCGGAGATTATCACGCCCGCTCGGACTCATGGGCAGTAGCAGCAAAAAGTCGAACCTGCCGGGATTTACCAAATCGAGTGTCAGGTAATAAGGCTTGATTTCTGAGGACTCCCTGCCCTTGTAGGTTTTCGCGAACTCCCAAACGTCCTCTTGCTGATAGAATACTTCCGGGTCGGTCTGGTGATATTTGGCATAGACCGCCATCTGAATTTCAAAAATCTCCTGCGGATAGCGGACGTGCGGTTTTAGCTCATCGGGCATCTGTGCCGCGTCCTTGAACATGCCGGGGTAGATTCCGCTGTATGCCCTGATGATGGGATCCCGAGGGTCGAAAAGATAGAAATCTACACTTCCGTCGTAGGCATCCATTATGATCTTGACCGAATTGCGGATGTAATTGACTTCGCCGGTTTTCGCCGCGAAAGGCATGGATACCGGGTATTTGTCGGAGGCCGTGTATGCGTCCTGAATCCAGTAGAGTTTCTTTTGAGTGACCACCAGGTATGGTTCGCGGTCAAGAATCAGATAGGGCGCCAGGGTCCGAATCCGTTCGGCCAGCTTGTGCCGAAAGATTATCCTGGACTCCGGAACCAGCTTGGATGTGAAAAAAATATTCCTGTCCTTGAAATAAACCGAAAAAACGAAGCGTTTGAGAAGCGAATGCAGCGGAACTCCTCCCTTCCCGCTGTACGAAGTCATGACGTTGCTCGATCCAGCGGGGTAGTCTATCTCGCCGGAGCCGTTCGGGGCGATTACATAGTCGTTGGCATTTTGCCCGAAATAGATACCCGGCTGCTCGATTTTGAATCCGTAATCCGACTCCGGCGGAATGCCCCGCAGGAACCAGACCATCGGCTCCTCTCCGCCCTGGCCCGCCGGGGTCATTACGGCCCCAAATCCATGAGTGTAGGAAAGGTGTTCGTTTATCCAGTTCCGGGCGCCCTCCGTAAGTCGCGCCCGGTTCAGTTCGCGGGCGGAAAGAAAAACCTGCTGATAAACGTTGTTTACGGTATAGCGGTCAACATCCACGCTCGGGAAATCATAGTAGGTCCGGAGTTCCTGGAGCTGTTTGTAAACGTCGTCGAGCAGTTCGCCGTCCCAAACCGGGGTGTTCCTCAAAATCGCCTGGATGTCGGGTATCGATATGTCCGTAGGAATACGTTCAGGCGCGAAGTCGCGGATTTCCACATCGTCGAGCCCGTAGGCCGAAAGAGTCGATTTGATATTGTTCTGGATGAAAGGTCGCTCCTTTGAACTCTCGTTTGGTTTAACAGTGTATTTTTCGACCATCTGCGGGAGGAAAACCGAGTACCTGACGCCCAGCAGAAGGGCGAACACGACGGCGAACCCGGCAAAAACTCTGATGCCCTTGCGTATATTGATGAAGTAAATGAGGGAAAGACCGGT